>NZ_DVDW01000019.1:0-39066 GCF_015296045.1 Thermosynechococcus sp. M3746_W2019_013
CTCAGCAAATCGTGACAATTCACTCGAATTTCTAATCTAGCAAGGTTCTAGGAGGGGGAGGGCGGTGCCTGCTTGACCATTGCTGCTGAGAGTCCCTCTGTGCCGTTGCCGATATACCACAGAGCTGCTGCGGCTTCAGCATGGGTAACGGGTTTCTGGGGCTGCAGCAAGAGGGTTTCTCCCCAAACGCGGCGAATGTTCGAGAGATCCCCCGCGAGGTAGTCAGCAGCCACGGCATTGATGGCAGTGGGAGCAATCCGTTGACTGTCCTTGAAGCCCCATGTTTGCTGAATGCGATCAATCGTGCTGGGACTCAGCCGCCCCTGTTGATCGAGGGGAACTTTCCACTGCAATAGTGTTTCGCGGGTGAGGGGAGCCTCAGGGCGAAAGAGAGCACTGGTATCGCCAGTGAGGGAACTGGGCAAAAATCCTGCCATTGCCAGTCCTTGAATATAGGGAAAATCGGGATGATCAGGGGGAACATCTTGGAAAAGGGGTGTGTCATTGCGGCTGCCGAGGCGGATTTGCCGTGCGGGGCGATCGGCATAAAAGCGGTTGTAGGTAGTGACTAACCAGCGCACAAACTGGCCACGACGGATGGGGATATTGGGTTGCAGGCGATCGCCGGTCGTGGGAAGCACCCCCAGTTCGGCTAAATCGCGAATGGCGGGTTGGAGGGGAGCGGGAGCCTGGTCGAGATCGGTAAAGACTTGGGGGGCGTTGGGGTTGGGTTGGGGAGCCCCTGTGGCCGTGGGGCGCTTGACGGGTGTGTAAGCCACGGTGAACATTATCAGGTTATTTTCTGGCAGCGTGTTGATAGCGACATTCACTTCCAGTTCAGAATTGCGCCCCTTGAGGGTGATGGTATTATTAGTCACCTGTTGCTCCACCAGTTGCCAGCCCGATTGTTGAAATTGCTGACTATAGAATTGCTGGATGGCGATCGCCGGCGCTGCTACTTGCCAGCGGGTTACTGTAGTTTGGGGAGCTTCCGGCTGCGGTTGAGTGCTTAGGAGGGTGGCATTGGGAAACCGTAAATTTTCTGGCAGTGTTGCTGGGGCTGGCGCAGAGGGTATTGCTGTCGGGGATTGGCTTGCCCATTGGTCAGCATTGGGATCCGCAGCAAACCAATTTTGTAGCCCACTGCCCTCACAACTACTCAGAAGCAGGGCACTGAAGAATAACATCCATCCCAATTGGCGCGATCGCTTCAACGTTCTTCGACCCTCAGCTAGATACTGTTTCACTCAGCACTGATTTCAGCCGCCATAGGAGGAAAGTCTGCCCCAACTCCAAAGGCAGCGGCGTCACCCCCTCAATACAGGACTGTACCCAGCCATCGCCCCAAGACCACTCCTGCCAGCCCTCAATGGCCTGGCGCAACACCAGTACAAGTCGCTCTGCTGTGAGTAGTTCCACGCGATGTTCCAGTTTTAACCACAGGAATTCACTGGTGAAGGTATCCCCCACTTGCAGGCGATCGCCTGTCCTCTGGAGCTGTAGAGGCCACAACCACTGCCGCAGCTTGGCCGGCTGCGTCAAATGCTCCCGCAGTTGGTCTGTCGTGGCCGGCACCTCAATACGCAAATAACTTGACTGAAATGTTCCCAGCATAGTGTTCCCTAGGAGCATAGGTAGGTGTAGCTGCGCAGACTCCGCTCATAGTTTTCTAGCAAGTGCTGCGCCTCAGCCAAGGTAATTTGTTCTTCCGCCAGCGCCGCCTCCGTGCGACAGCGAATTTTTTCCAGCAGAACATCCCCTTGGTACTGCACATAGCCGAGGACTTCTTGCATTGTATCGCCCCGCACCAAATGCTCAATTTCGTAGCCTTTGGGGGTTAGACGGATATGAACAGCATTCGTATCCCCAAAGAGATTGTGGAGATTGCCCATGATCTCTTGGTAGGCACCGTTGAGAAAAAGGCCAAGGTAGTAGGGTTCGCCCGGACGAAAGGGATGCAGTTCTAAGACTGATTTCACATCCCGCAGGTCAATGAACTGGTCAATTTTGCCGTCGCTGTCGCAGGTGAGATCCGCAAGAATGCCTCGTTCCGTGGGTTCTTCATCAAGGCGGTGGATCGGCATAATCGGAAACAGTTGATCGATCGCCCAGCTATCGGGCACCGACTGAAACACCGATAGATTGATGTAGTAAATCGAAGCCATGATTTTCTCAAGGTCTTCGAGATCGTCGGGCACATATTCCTGCTGGCGAGCAATGCCGAGGATCTTGGCACAACAGGCCCAAAAGAGACTTTCTGCCCGTGCCCGCTCCGGCAAACTCAAATAGCCAAAGTTAAAGAGACTGATGGCTTCCCCCTTAAATTGCAGGGCGTCGTTGTAGGCCTCTTGGTAGTTGTTCTCATCAATTGTTTGGTACGTGTCGTACAGGTTGCGGATGATGAGGTGCTCCTCGTCAGTGGCGGGTTCGGGGGTCATTTTGGGCACTTCGCTGACCCCCAAGACATTGAAAATTAACACCGATTGATGGGAGGCAATGGCACGACCACTCTCACTAATGAGGATCGGATCGGGGATGCCCCGCTGCCGACAGGCATCCTTAATGCCAGCCACGACGTCACTGGCATAGTTTTGCATACTGTAGTTTTTTGAGGCATGGAAATTGGTTTTGGAGCCGTCGTAGTCCACCCCCAAGCCACCACCTACATCGAGGTACTGCATATTGGCGCCAAGGCGGACCAGTTCACCGTAAATCTGCCCCGCCTCGCGAATCGCATCCTTGATGACGCTAATGGCAGAGATTTGCGAGCCAATGTGAAAGTGCAATAGTTGCAGAGAATTGAGCATCCTCGCTTCTCGCAGTTGCTCGACTGCCGCTAAAATCTCTGGCACCGTCAGACCAAACTTGGCGCGATCGCCCGCGGAGGTGCCCCAGCGCCCCACCCCTTGGGTACTGAGTTTTGCCCGCACACCCACAATCGGCTCAATGCCCAAGGCCTGACTAACAGCAATCACTTCCGCCACTTCTTCAGGCTGCTCAAGGACAATGATGGGGGTGTGGCCAAGGCGACGGGCCAGAATAGCCGTTTCAATGTAGCTGCGATCCTTATAGCCATTGCAGATCAGCAGTGCCCCTGGTGTATTCAGCATCGCCAAGGCAATCAGGAGTTCCGGTTTTGATCCCGCCTCTAGGCCAAACTGATGGGACTGACCAAAGCGCACGAGGGCTTCGATGATGTGGCGCTGTTGATTGCACTTGATGGGAAAGACCCCCTTGTAGGCTCCCTGATAGCCATAGCGGGCAATGGCTCGGGCAAAGCAGGCATTCAGTCGCTCAATGCGATCCTCAAGAATATCGGAAAACCGCAGCAGCAGGGGGAGGCTAATGTTGCGCTGTTGGAGCGCCTGTACCAGTTCATAGAGATCCAACGACCCACCGCGATCGCCCTTGGGAGAGACAGTGACATGACCCGCAGCATTAATACCAAAGTAGGGTTCACCCCACCCCTGAATACGGTAGAGCTGCTCGCTATCCTCAATTGTCCAATTGCTGGTTTTCGTAACGGTCAATGCCATCGTGGGTGACACAGCAGCCATAGTGCGCTCCCAAACAAAACCGTGCTGATCCTAACTTGTTTTTGCCAGTGGCACCAATGCAATTACCAATGCAATTATGGTCGGCTTTTCGGAAGCGTTCGGCTGGCATGGTAGCATTAGGGATCGCTTCCCCTACCGTTAAGCGCCATGGCCTTTACGAAGATTTTGATTGCCAATCGTGGCGAAATTGCCCTACGGATTCTGCGTACCTGCGAGGAACTGGGCATTGCAACGGTTGCTGTCTATTCCACGGTGGACCGCCATGCGCTGCACGTGCAATTGGCCGATGAGGCGGTGTGCATTGGCGAAGCCCCCAGTAGCCGCAGCTATCTCAATATTCCTAACATTATTGCTGCTGCCCTCACCCGCCATGTCTCAGCGATTCACCCCGGCTATGGCTTTTTGGCGGAAAATGCCCGCTTTGCTGAGATCTGCGCCGATCACAAAATTACATTTATTGGTCCGAGTCCCGCTGCCATGCGTGCCATGGGGGATAAATCCACCGCCAAAGCAACAATGCAACGGGTGGGGGTGCCGACGATTCCCGGCAGTGAGGGACTGGTGCAGGATGAGGAAACGGCGCGGGCGATCGCCCGTAAAATTGGCTATCCCCTGATGATCAAAGCCACGGCTGGCGGAGGGGGTCGCGGGATGCGCTTGGTGCGTTCTGAGGAGGAGCTGGGGCGCTCGTTAAGTGCCGCCCAGGGGGAAGCGGAAGCTGCCTTTGGCAATGCCGGCGTCTATCTGGAGCGATTTATTGAAAATCCCCGCCACATTGAATTCCAAATTCTCGCGGATAGCTATGGCAATGTCATTCACCTAGGGGAGCGCGATTGCTCTGTACAACGGCGTCACCAAAAGCTCCTTGAGGAGGCCCCTAGCCCTGCCCTCACCCCAGAACTGCGCGCCAAGATGGGGGAAGCCGCTGTCACCGCTGCCAAGGCTATTAACTACGTCGGTGCTGGCACAATTGAATTTCTCCTTGACGGCCAAAACAACTTTTACTTTATGGAGATGAATACCCGCATTCAGGTGGAGCACACCGTCACAGAAATGATTACGGGTCTCGATCTGATTGCGGAGCAAATTCGCATTGCCCAGGGGGAACCCCTCAGCTTGACCCAAGAGCAGGTTCAGTTGCAGGGACACGCCATTGAGTGCCGCATCAATGCCGAAGATCCAGAGCGTAATTTCCGTCCCCATCCGGGTCGCATTAGTGGCTATTTGCCCCCTGGAGGGCCGGGGGTACGCATGGATTCCCATGTCTATACTGACTATGAAATCCCCCCCTACTATGATTCCCTCATTGGGAAGTTAGTTGTGTGGGGGAGCGATCGCCCCGCTGCCATTGCCCGCATGAAGCGTGCCCTCCGGGAATGTGCGATTATGGGGGTGCCGACCACCATTCCCTTTCATCAGCAGGTGATGGACACACCGGAGTTCCGCAGCGGTATTGTCTATACCAACTTTGTGGATAAGCTCATGACCACCTTGGGCTGGAATGTTTAATGCTTAGGCAAAGGAAACTACTGATTGCAGCCAGTGGCACGGGGGGACATCTTTTTCCGGCGCTGGCGGTGGCAGAGGAGTTACCTGAATATGAGATCCATTGGTTGGGGGTGCGCGATCGCCTCGAAAACCAGCTTATTCCCCCCCATTACCCGCTACATAGGGTGAACTTTAGTGGACTGCAGAGCAAAACACCCTGGGCTAAGTTGCGCCCCCTCTGGCAATTTTGGGGCGCCTTTTGGCAAACCCGTCAGCTACTCAAGCAGGGAGACTTTCAGGGGGTGTTTACCACAGGGGGATACATTGCTGCCCCTGCCATTCTGGCCGCCCGCAGTTTGGGACGCGTGGCCATCCTCCATGAATCCAACGCCCTACCGGGCAAAGTCACCCGCTGGCTGGCGCCTTGGTGTACGTTGGTGGCCCTGGGGACCCCTGCGAGTTTGGCCTATCTCAAATCGAAACGCGTGAATCTACGGGTCACTGGCACACCGGTGCGTCCCGATATTCTCCATCCCGGCAACCTGGCGTTACCGATTCCCAAGGAGGTGCCCCTGATTTTAGTGATGGGAGGCAGTCAAGGGGCAGTGGCCATCAATCGCCTTGTACGGGCAACTGTTCACCGCTGGCTCGAGGCCGGGGCTTGGGTCGTGCATCTCACGGGCAACAATGATCTCGATGCTCACACTATTCAGCATCCCCACTATCTCGTCTTTCCCTTTTTTGAACCCATGGGACCTTTACTCCATCGCGCTGATATTGCGATTAGCCGAGCTGGCGCCAGTGCCCTAGCAGAACTCACGCTGACGGCAACCCCTGCCCTGTTGATTCCCTACCCCTATGCCGCTGAGGATCACCAAACGGTGAATGCCGAAGTGCTGGTCAGGGCCGGGGCGGCTGAGATGATTCCCCAAGCGGCATTGACGGGCGATCGCCTTGGACAGATCATTTTAGAATGGCTAGGGCAGCCGCAAAAATTACAAGCCATGGCAGAGAATGCCCGCCAATTGGCAATCTCCAACAGCAGTCAGCAGGTCGCTGATCTCATTCGTACGCTGATTCCCGCCCCCTAGGAAACGTGCTATGCCCATCCGTCTTCTCTTTGTTTGTCTTGGTAATATCTGTCGCTCCCCTGCTGCCGAAGGGATTATGAAGGACTTGGTGAAAAAGGCAGGTTTAGAGCATGAGATTCAGTGCGATTCCGCTGGCACCAGCAACTTCCATGTGGGGGATCCACCGGATGCACGGATGGTCATGACGGCACGGCAACGGGAACTGCACTTGATCCACCGAGCCCGCCAATTTCATGTTGCTGACTTTGAGGAATTTGATCTGATTTTGGCGATGGATCGGGAAAATTACTACGATATTTTGCGCCTTGATCCCGCGGGGAAATACCGCGATAAAGTGCGGCTGATGTGTGATTTTTGCCGTCACCACGACGCGAAGGAAGTGCCCGACCCCTACTACGGCGGTCGTCAAGGGTTTGAGAAGGTGTTGGATCTGCTCACCGACGCCTGTGAAGGCCTACTGGAGTATCTCAAGGCCAACTATCCCCAACTACAGGAGCAGCATTGATGGACTATCGCAGTGCCGGTGTTGATGTGGCCGCTGGCCGCGCTTTTGTTGAGCAGATTCGTCCCTTGGTGCAGCGAACCCAACGCCCTGAAGTGGTGGGACGACTGGGGGGGTTTGCTGGGCTGTGTCAAATTCCCAAGGGCTATCGTCAACCCCTTTTGGTCTCAGGAACTGATGGGGTGGGCACTAAGCTAAAACTGGCTCAAGCCCTCGATCGCCACAATACTGTTGGCATTGATCTAGTGGCTATGTGCGTCAACGATGTTCTCACCTGTGGTGCTGAGCCACTCTTTTTCTTGGACTACATTGCCTGTGGCCGCCTGGCGTCAGAGATGATGACCGCTGTGGTGGCGGGTATTGCCCAGGGGTGTGAAGCAGCCGGTTGTGCCCTTTTGGGGGGGGAGACAGCGGAAATGCCGGGATTCTATGCCGAAGGGGTCTATGACCTTGCGGGATTCTGTGTGGGTATCGTTGAGCAGGATCAGGTGCTAGATGGTACGCAGGTGCAGGTGGGGGATGTGGTCTTGGGATTGGCCAGCTCTGGGTTGCACAGTAATGGCTTTAGTCTGGTGCGCAAAATCGTCAGCGATCGCCAGCTCAGTTGGCAGGATACCCCCCTTGGCTCCACTTCCCTTGGCGAATTATGCCTAGAACCCACCCGTATTTATGTTCAGCCCATCCGCGCCGCCCTAAGCCAAGGGATTCCTATCCACGGCATGGCCCATATCACCGGCGGCGGTCTGCCTGAAAATTTGCCCCGCTGCTTGGGCGAAGGGCGATCGGCACAACTGGATCCACAGGCTTGGCCAATCCCGCCTCTGTTTCACTGGCTAGGGGAGATGGGAGAAGTCAGCTTGGGTGAACTCTTTAACACCTTCAATATGGGCATCGGGTACACCGTTGTTTTGCCGGCCTCAGCCGTTGCAGCGGCGCAGACCTGCTTTGCTAAGTGGGGGATTGAGAGTTGGCCGATTGGCACCGTTGTTGCAGGCACCGGTGAGGTGTTGGGATTACCTGCTGCCTAATTGATTCCCATTTGGCATTCAGCGTTTGGCTCACGCCTAAAAGACACGCCTAGAATAAAAGTGCTGGGTGCTATCAGGGACTGTGCGAAAAATGATGGCTCATCTCCTCACCCTTGAAAGTGGCGATCGCCTAAGCCGCGAGGAATTTGAATACCGCTATAGGCGCTCTCCCCACATTAAGAAAGCTGAACTGATTAACGGAGTGGTGTTTGTGGCCTCCCCTGTACGCTACCGCCTGCATGGTGTGCCCCATAGTCAAATGATGGTCTGGGCAGGCAACTATTGCATCGCCATACCCCACCTCTTGATGGCTGACAATGCCACCGTCAGACTCGATGACAGGAATCAAGTACAGCCCGATATCATCTTGCGCCTGGAAGAATCGGCGGGGGGACAGTCGCGCATTAGTGCCGATGACTACATCGAAGGGGCACCAGAACTAGTGATTGAAATTGCCTCTAGTCGTGCTGCCTATGATCTCCACGATAAGAAAGACCTCTATTGCCATTTTGGCGTTAAGGAATATCTAGTGTGGGTGGTCTCAGAACAGGCCTTCTACTGGTATCACCGCGAGCAGGGAAGCTATGTTCAGCAACAGCCCGATCGCGAGGGAGTGCTTCGCAGCCAAGAGTTTGGCGGCCTCTGGCTCAATTTGCCTGCCCTTTTGCAAGGGGATATGCAAAGGGTGATGCTGACATTGCAACAGGGACTGGCAAGAAGAAGCAATTTGGTTCGCGGGCCAGGGGGATACACAACGAGGGTCTGATATTATCTGGCGATCGCCCCCCCTGGCGTGGACGTTGAGGAATATCTACCGCCACGGCCTGAACTGGTCGAGCTAAACATTTCCTATATAGTGAACTTGCTATATAGTGAATAGTGAACTTGATATAGTGAGCTGACTTGAGCAGATTTTTGATAGGCGCCACAGGAAAATATCCGTAATGAAGGGCAGATTTTGTATAAATTTTGTATGAATTTTCTATCAAGCAGCATCCTTGCAGATGACGGAGCAACTGTAGTCAATGCCTAGCAAATCGTCTAAACAGATAATAATCCCATATCTCCCTCTAGTTCCTCAGTGGTCAACTTTGGCATTCGCAGTACCTCGCCGCAACTCCGCTTAGTGAACTTCTACATGACGATTAGATTAGAGCAGGCCGCGATAGCGAATAAACGTCAGCACCGCCGCCCAGGACCCCAAGGCCACTTTCAGGGCAATGAGGATATTCAGCCAAGGAATCCAGCCACCACTGAGGAGTGTGCCAAACCGACCCGCAGGCAATGCCACCCCCATCAACAGGCTGGCGCCGCAGAGAATGAAAACAACCACGGAGATTTTTTCCCATGTGGCGGCATGAAAGCGACGATAAATGCTCTCTAACCACTCTGGGGCTGAGGTAATGGCCACAAGACCGATCGCCGTTCCACCAGCAACACCAGCGGCAAATCCACCCCCCGGACTCAGGTGTCCCCGCAAGGCTAACTCAATACACACAAGGGAGCAAATGGTGGCGCCAAATCTTGCTAAAACAATCGAAGGTTGATCATTGAAGCGGCTAACATGGCCAAGGGGTTTTTCATTACTGAGCAGATACTGTGCCCCCATGATGGCAAGGGTGAATACCAGCACTTCAAAAATGGTGTCGTACAGGCGATTGCGCAAAATGATGGCTGTGACTGCATTGGGAATTGCGCTCTCTGTGACTAGAGTCTCAACAATCCCGATAGCTGGTATCGCTGGAATGGTGGGAATCGTCAAAATTTTAAGCAGCAGCAGTAGCGCCGCAATTCCATAAAGCCAAATCATGCGGCCGACTCCTCTTCACTGGGCAAGGGGTAGTATACAAGTTCTGTGAGAGTCGTGAGGTGGGGCTTGAGGATGGTGTAGAGGCGCGGTACACGAGTCATTGTTAGCAGTTGTGCCTTCTCCTCAGTACAAAGAGCGTGAATCTCGCGATCGCGGAGCGCTATTTGGAGTTGCTCAAACGTGGGATAAATGATTAATTCAACACGCAAATGATAGGGGGCAAGGGCTTCACGAATGGCTGCCAATAAGTGATCTAAACTATCGGTGGACAGGGACGAAGCTAAGATGCCCAATCGCAGCACCAAAGAAGAGCGTACTGCAACTGCGTAGAGCATAATTGAGAGCATCGTTCCCACCAGGGCTTCGGTTAGCGCCACATCGGCAGCTCCGAGAACAGCATAGAGAAGGGCAGCCACGGCACCAATAATGCCGCGAATCACAAGAGCATGGTAGGGATTCTCCTGGAAAACCAACATGAGAGCCGTTAGGGGCAAGAGGGCAGTGACCGCAATGAGCCAGCTATCCATCAGTGTCCTCCCCTTGGGAGCAGTAGGCTAAAACGTAGCCCAGAATGGTATTCCAAAGGGCAAGGGAGATCAATGCCAAGACCAGAAGAGGCCATTCGCGGGGAATACGCAGTAACACCCCGATCATGATCGCCATCGAACCCAAGGTATCGGAGACTGACAAAAAATGCAGTTTATAGAGGGGCGATCGCCGGCTCACCAGCGGCCAAGTTCCCCACAGCCAAAGAAAAAGACCAAAACTAATACAGGTATAACTGATCCACTGTAAAATCACTGACTCCTCCCTAAAGATTGGCTACATCCCGTAGTCGCCGCAGAATCTGTGCGAGGAGCATCAGGGCACCATTACCCACACTGAGAATGATTACGCCCACAATGCCAATCATCCAATCATCCCGCTGCACCGACACTAGCAAAATCATCATCGCCGCCTTTGTGGCAATACTGGCAAAGGCCAACATCTTCGACCAGATGTGCTCCCCTTTCCAAGCAGCATAGAGGGGAATGCCCAGAATCAGCAGCATGATGACTAAAAAGGCCGTCATTTTTCAGGTCGGCGCTCCACTAGTTGATGCACTTCAAACCAGCCCTCCTCGTCGTAGCGCAGTACGATTGTCTTGGGGGTGAAGGTAATCGTAAAAATATCCAGAAAAATCAGACCGGGGGCACGGGTAGGATCAACGGGTTCACGGAGGATCGCTTCATGGCGATGGGGACGCACTATCATTTCAATTGCCTCAAGGTAAGCCCGAGGAACAGCCATCGCCACTTTTCCTAGGGTACTGAGCCACTCTTGCAGTGTTGCCCCACCCCCCCGCCCTTGGGGCAGCAGGAGTGAAACCAGAATACCAATCACCAGATTGACCAGACCAAAGTCTGCCGTCAGTAGCAGCCAAATCGTCAGGCACAGGGCGACGTTCAAATAATTCATAGGGCTAACCCCACCAAGCCAAGTGACAGCAACAGCATCACCCCTAGAAGATGCTCTAGACGTTCCCAAGCCCCTCGCCAAGACGATTCCCAGCGCGAGACTCCCAAGGCCACTAGACCACACCCCACCAAGGGCGGCAAAAGGGCGCGTACCAAGCTCATGCCACTACTGTAGGCTTCCATGTAGCCCGCATTGGCCAGAAATAGCCCACCCAGGAGCACCACTGTGGCAGCGCCATAGCCTATAGAGGTCTTGCTAGGATAGCGGGGCAAAAAGAGGAACTTGCTATAAATTGTGGCGGACAAAAAGCCAGCACCATAGAGGAGTCCTTGGTGCCACGGGTCAAGGTAACTCAATGTCAAGGCCTTAGCGGGGAAGCCAGCAAGGAAGGGCACACCGACAATGCCATAACCAGCAATCATCAGGGCGATCGCCACTGGGCGTGGCAAACCCTCCTGGCGTAATTCACTCAGACGATAGTGGCGCAGTTCCCCCACGCTTAAAAAAAGACTGGCCTTTGCCAAGCCGTGCATGAGGGCATACAAACCCGCCGCTGGAGGGGCTATGACTATCCATCCCAGTTGGCCAAGGGTACTAAAGCTGAGCATCCGTCGTACATCATCGGCCACCAAGGCAAATATTGAGCCAAAAAAGATTGAGGCAAGAGCAAAAAGCCGCACAATATCAGCAACGTTACTATAAAGCAGACTGACGCGAACAAGGCTAAAAACTCCAGTATTTTCGACAATACCGGCTAGGAGAGCAGCAACAAGAGGCGCAGCAACGACGTTAGTTTGGGGCAACCAAAGCCCACTGATGAAAATGGCGCCCTTTGCCAACAATCCCATCAAAATCAGAGCCACAGCCTCTGGCGGGGCTTGCATCAGGGCACGAAAGGCAAAGGTATGGTTTGTCTGATAAACCAGCGCTACCCCCATTAAATAAAAGAGCATGGCCACATTGCTCACCATCAGGTAGCGCAGGCCAATCCAGAGGGAGCGATCGCTGCGGGGATAGGCAATCAGCAGAAAGACAACAATCCCCAGCACCTCAATATTCACGTAAAGACTGAGGAAATCCGCTGAAATAAAGACGGTGTTGGCACAACCGTGGAGTAGACATAGCAGCACATAGAAGAACGCCTTGTGGCTCTCCTGCCATGTATATAACAGGGCTGCGCAAATGACGAGGGCAGTGGTGACAATAAAGTAACCACTAAGGGGGTCAATGCTCAGGGAAATGCCAAAACTATCGAGAAGAACAAAGGCAGTGTTGACTTGGTTGATGGTGATCCCTAAGCCGACACTGAGGGAAACAAGGGCGATCGCCAGCGTTAGACCCCGCGCCAAGGGGGGCAGCAGATAAAGGGTTAAGCCGCCCACGAAGGGCAACAAAATCCAAGCGATCGCCAGCTCCGTCATTGACACTTCCTACAAATACTTTTGATCAATTTCTGGGGTTTCTAAAGTCGGGTTATCCCGCGCTAGCTTCATTGCCGCTACTAGCATCAGCGTTTGAATCGACAGGCCAATCACAATCGCGGTCAAAATTACGGCTTGGGGCACCGGATCCGCATAGGCAGTATCAAAGACACCTCCCCGGGCAATGGGCGTGACCAGACCACTGTGGGTGGCAATGACCACAAACAAAGCCACTATTCCAGTGCCCATGACATCCATCGTCACAATCTTCATCAGCAGGTTTTTCTTGACAATCGTTCCCAGAAACCCGACCAGGATAGTGACAAAAACACTTGCTTCCAAGAAAATCATCAGACCCAACCCGCAGACACCGTAGTATTTGGAACAAACTGTAGCATTCTGTTTTCCCGTTGCACCTCCCCCTTTGTCGTAGAACTGCACCGCTGTAGCCAAGGGTTAGGAACCTAATGAGGAACATTAAGGCCGCCAACCTCCATCTTAACTTTATTTATATCAATATCAATTCTTTATTGAATAGACTTTTATCAATAGTATTGTCGCAAACTTTATAATTTAGAAAAATGCTTAACAATTTGCAACATTCCGCAAATAGGTATATATTCTTACTCAGATACTTGAACAGATTACTGGACTCGTCCCTTGGGGGGTTGTCTGATGAATGTCCAATTTCCTTGGCTGACTGTACTGACACTGCTGCCTTTAGTGGCAGCCTTTTTCATTCCCGTGTTGCCCGACCGTGAGGGGAAGACAGTCCGCTGGTATGCCCTAGCGATCGCACTCCTCGAATTTGGCCTTTCGGCAATGGTTTTCTGGCAGCATTACAATGCCCAATCCGCCCAGTTCCAAATGGTGGAAATCCTGCCTTGGCTGCCGCAAATCGGCCTGAACTGGTCCCTAGCGGTTGATGGCCTTGCGGTCCCCCTCATTTTGCTGACGGGTCTGGTCAACACACTGGCAATCTTTGCGGCTTGGCAAGTAAAGCAGAAGCCGCGTTTATTTTATTTCCTGATGTTGGCGCTCTACAGTGCCCAAATTGGCGTCTTTGCGGCCCAAGATCTCATCCTCTTCTTCCTGATTTGGGAATTGGAACTGGTGCCCGTCTATCTGCTGATTTCCATCTGGGGAGGTGCCAAACGCCAATACGCCGCTACAAAATTTATCCTCTACACTGCCGTTGGTTCCCTCTTTATCCTCATTGCCGGCCTAGGGATGGCCTTCTATGGCGGTGACTTGACCCTCGACATGGCGGCCCTAGGGCTCAAAAACTACCCCTTGGCCCTCGAACTCCTTGCCTATGCTGGCTTCCTCATTGCCTTTGGTGTCAAGCTGCCCATTTTTCCACTGCACACTTGGTTACCCGATGCCCATGGTGAAGCTTCGGCTCCGGTCTCAATGGTGCTAGCGGGCGTGCTCCTGAAAATGGGGGGCTATGGTCTCATTCGCTTTAACCTGCAAATGCTCCCGGATGCTCACATTTACTTTGCCCCTGTCCTGATTGCCCTTGGGGTCGTGAATATTGTCTATGGTGCCCTGACCGCCTTTGGCCAAGAAAACCTGAAGCGGCGACTGGCTTACTCCTCCATTTCCCACATGGGCTTTGTGCTGCTGGGCATTGGCGCCCTCAATGGCATTGGCCTCAATGGGGCGATGTTGCAAATGCTCTCCCACGGTCTGATTGCGGCGGTTCTCTTCTTCTTGGCTGGGGTGACCTATGATCGCACCCACACACTGGCTATGGAAAAAATGAGTGGGATTGCCCAATCCATGCCAAAAACCTTTGCCCTCTTTACCGCTGGCGCTATGGCCTCATTGGCTCTGCCCGGTATGAGTGGCTTTGTCAGTGAACTCACTGTCTTTTTGGGCTTGACCAACAGTGACGCCTACTCCACAACCTTCAAAGTGGGGGTGATGTTCCTCGCTGCCGTGGGGGTGATTATTACGCCCGTCTATCTGCTCTCGATGGTGCGCCGGGTCTTTACGGGCAAACAAGCGGGCGATATGTTTGACAAGCTGCTTTTGGACATCAATCCTCGTGAAACCTTCATTGCCCTATCCCTCCTGGTGCCGATTATTGCTGTGGGAATGTATCCCAAAGTGGCTACCCAAACCTACGATGTGACGACGACGGCGATCGCCAGCCATGTCCATGCGGCTCTGCCTGCTGTGGCGCAGCACCATCTGCCCCTCTATGCCCAACTCACCCAATCTGCCCCCCGCCCCTTCAGTGAAACAACAGTTGCCGACAATACCCTCTAGGGGTTCGAGGTGGGGATGCCCCTTCTCCAACTGGCAGTCTTGGGCATTCATTGCTAGAGTGGAGTAACGGCATTCCTGCCCTCGGGCAGATTGCATAAACTGAAGACGGTGATTCAATTTCAATAAAGGCTCTATGAGTAATCTCGAGAAACAAATCGAACAAGCCCGCGAGGAAGCCCACAAAATCTGTGACACCGAAGGGGCAACCTCTGGACAGTGTGCCGCCGCCTGGGATGCCCTTGAGGAGCTACAGGCGGAAGCTGCCCACCAACGGGCTGAGCAGCAGGATCACAAAACCTCCTTCCAGCAGTACTGTGATGACAACCCTGATGCTGCTGAGTGTCGCATTTACGACGACTAAGGGTTGAGGGTGTGAGTCGCTGGCAACAGTTGTGGGATCAATTTGCCGCAGCGACGGGTCGGCGGCTCCATGGGGGTAAAGCCCTGGCGGTGGGAGGCGGCAGTATCAACACCACCTATGTGTGGCAACATCCGGAGCAAACCCTCTTTGTTAAATTTAATCGCCCTGAACGGCAGGCTATGTTTGCTGCTGAAGCCAATGCCCTGGGGGCGATCGCTAAGGTTCAAACGATTCGCGTTCCCCTTCCCCTGCTCTGGGGGGTAGTTGAGGACGCCAGTTTTTTAGTTTTGGAATACTTGCCCCTCACCCAGGCTGGGGATTGGTGGCAGATGGGGGTAAAGCTGGCACAGTTGCACCTTAAGGGCACCGGCGATCGCTACGGCTGGTCAGAAAACAACACCATTGGTGCCACCCCTCAAATGAACCCTTGGTCAGACAACTGGGGGGAGTTTTTCCGCGATGCTCGGCTGCGTTATCAGTTTGATCTGGCTCGCCGTCGGGGTGGATACTTTCCCAAGGCGGAGAAGCTTCTCGCAGTGATTCCAGAACTCCTAAACCATGAGCCAACCCCCACCTTGGTGCACGGCGATCTTTGGTCAGGCAATGCCGCCTTTTGCTCTACGGGGGAACCCGTGATTTTTGACCCCGCTAGTTATTATGGCGATCGCGAAGTAGATTTGGCCATGAGTGAACTTTTTGGTGGCTTTCCGGCTGCCTTTTATGAGGGCTATAACGCCACCTATCCCCTAACAGCGGGCTATGAGCAACGGAAAACCATCTACAACCTGTACCACATTCTTAATCACTTTAACCTCTTCGGCGGCAGCTACGCTGCCCAAGCCCAGTCCATGATCGAGCAGATCCTTTAACCGGAAGCAACCCTGGGGAACAGAACGTTGCCCAAAGCACTCTAAGAGCAAACAGTGACCGCTAACCTCACATCGCTGTAGTATCGTGGAGTGCATGGCTTTAGTTTTTGAGTGTTTGCGAGATTCCTTCCTATGTCCGATGGCAAAGTGCCACCCACAAATGCTTCAGCCCCTAAATCAGGGATAGCCAAAACAAAAGGGGCCACAGAACCCTGGTGGCTAGAGATGGCTAAAACCTTAGGACTGGCGGCTGCCCTTGCCTTTGGCATTCGCACATTTGTGGCCGAGGCGCGTTATATCCCCACCGGGTCCATGGAGAACACCCTCCTGATCAACGATCGCCTGATTATTGAAAAAATCAGCTACTATTTCCATGCCCCCCATCGTGGCGACATTATTGTGTTTAATCCAACCCCCACGCTTCAGCAGGCGGGCTTTCGTGATGCCTTTATCAAACGGGTGGTGGGCTTACCGGGCGATCGCGTAGAACTGCGCCAAGGACGCGTCTATGTCAACAATCAACCGCTGCCCGAACCCTATCTTGCGCCCTCAACCTTTACTTCAGTGGATACCTGTGCTGGTATGCAGCCCTACCTTGCTCAACCCCAAGTGATTCCTGCCAACAGTTACTTGGTGTTGGGGGATAACCGCAATAACAGCTTTGATGGCCGCTGCTGGGGAGTCGTACCCCGCAGTTACATTATTGGCCGTGCTGCGATTCGCTTTTGGCCCCCCAATCGCTGGGGGCTGATTACCGATCCCAAGGAACCCCAACGGTGAGGCAAACCCTCCATACCGCGGTGCTCGTCGTTGGCGGTGGGACAGGGGGAGTCGCTGCTGCCCTAACGGCGGCTCGAATGGGGGTTCAAACAGTGCTGGTCAGTGAAACCCCTTGGCTAGGGGGCATGCTCACCAGTGCCGGGGTAGCGGCCCCCGATGGCAATGAACTCATGGCGTGGCAAACAGGGCTGTGGGGCAAGTTTCTACGGGCGATCGCCCACCGCCAGCCAGGGGGTTTGGATCATGCTTGGGTGAGTTTTTTTACCTTTGAGCCCAAGGTTGCCGCTGATCTGTTTGCCGAGTGGGTCAAGGCAACCCCAAACTTGGTTTGGATGGTCGGTGAAGTTCCCCAAGCGGTCTTGCGCCAGGGCGATCGCATCTGCGGTGTGGAATTCACTACTCTGACGATCCATGCCCAAATCACCATTGACGCCACGGAACTTGGTGATCTCCTGGCCTTAGGGGAGATTCCCCATCGTTGGGGCTGGGAGTGGCAAACAGACACCCAAGAACCCTCAGCGCCGCCAGCACCCACCCCTCTAACCGAAGCCTACCCTATTCAAGCCCCCACATGGGTTGTGGTTCTACAGGACTATGGTGAGGGTGCCACTGCCCCGGAGATTCCCCCTTCCCCCCTTTGGGATGAACGCAAGTTTGACGGGGCTTGGGCAGGCTACGACCCACAGCACTTCCTTAACTATGGCCGTTTGCCGGGGAACCGCTTTATGCTCAACTGGCCGCACCACGGGAATGACTACGGTGTTGGCCTCCAGCGGTTGGTTGGCTCTGCCCAAGAGCGAAAAGCCTTTTGTCAAGAGGCCCGCTGGCATGCTCAGGATTTTGCCTGCTATATCCAACGCCACTTGGGTCGTCGCTATGGTTTAGCGGAGGAAACTTTTCCAAGATTCCCTGGCCAGCTAGGAGGTGGTGCCTATGCTCTCCATCCCTACTACCGCGAAAGTCGTCGCCTAATTGGCCTCACTACAATTCAAGAGCAGGATATTCTCCCCAGTGCCCCACCGCCCATTGATGCCCAAGGTCACTACACTGGTATTGCCATCGGCAACTACCCGAACGATCACCACTATCCAGCAATGGAACTCCCCTTGATGCCTAAGGCCATCCGCTGGGGTGGTCGTTGGACAGGGACGCCCTTTGTGATTCCCTATACCGCTCTGATCCCGCAGCGGGTGGAGGGCTTTTTAGTGGCGGAAAAAAACATCTCCGTGACCCATATTGCCAATGGTGCCACCCGCTTGCAACCGCTGGTGATGGGCATTGGGCAGGGAGCAGGGTGGCTAGCTGCCACTGCTGTTCGCCAAGGCAAATCTCTGCACCAATTGGTGGACACCCTTGATCTAAAGTCCATGATTCAGCGGTGCCGGCAGGCTATTTTTCCTTTCTTTAATCTGCCACCCCAACACCCTGAATGGGAAAAGTGGCAACTGCGGGCATTGGAGACCTTTGATCCGTCCCTAGCGCAGCCGGTGGCGGTGGCGATCGCCCAACCAACCCCGATGACCAAGAGCGTAGGAATGCAAACCGTCACGGGCGAATTTCTAAAATTGGGGGAGCAGACCTATCAACTGCGCACGGATCAACAGTCTTGGCCTTTGGTGACCCTCCACCCCACAGTGAATGATTGGCTGCAAACCTATAGAAATGGGCAACCGATCACCGTCACGGGCTTTATCAACCCCTATGCCCCTTGGATACGGGTAGAGCACCTCGCCTAAGTGTCGCAGCTTAGCTCGCCAAGACGTTGGTTAAAGCGCAGATTTTCACTATAGTCCACAGGAACATCAATGATAGTGGGGACATCCTGTGCCAGAGCAGTTTTTAGGGTTGGGATAAAGTCAGCGGTCTCCTCAATGCGATAGCCTTTGAGTCCCATGCTCTCGGCTAACTTGACAAAATCGGGGTTCCCAAAGTGCACATAGACGGATTCACCAAAGTAGCGCTGCTGCTTCCACTCAATGAGGCCATAGCCGCCATCATTAAAGATAATGGTTGTGAAGTTTGTGCCTATGCGCAGGGCTGTTTCCAGTTCTTGGCAATTCATCATGAAACCACCATCGCCGGTGACTGCCACTACCTGCCGCTGGGGACAGACCAATTTTGCGGCTATTGCCCCCGGTACGGCAATTCCCATGGCCGCAAAGCCATTGGAAATCAAGCAGGTGTTGGGGCGATCGCAGTGGTAGTGACGGGCAATCCACATCTTATGGGCACCCACATCAGAAATAACAATGTCCTCTGGCCCCATGACTTGGCGCAAGTCATAGATTAGCTTTTGGGGCTTAACGGGAAAACTCTCATCCTGGGCATATTGGCAATAGTCCGCCACAATTGCCTGACGCAGTGCCACTGCATAGGGGGTGGGTTTATCTTGGCGTTCGGCCCGCTTAAGAATTTCATAGAGGGAGTCAGAAATATCGCCAACAACCTCAACGACAGGGATGTAGCTGCTGTCAATTTCCGCAGGGGTGGCCGCAATATGGATAATGGGCAAGCGGCCATCGGGGTTCCAGCTTTTCGGGGAATACTCAATTAAGTCATAGCCAATGGCAATGACTAAGTCGGCATGATCAAAGCCACAGCTAATGTAATCCCGCTGTTGAAGTCCCACGGTCCACAGGGCAAGGGGGTGTTGATAGGGAATGACCCCTTTGCCCATGAAGGTATTGGCCACGGGAATATTCAGCTTTTCAGCAAAATGGGTGAGGGCAGCGGCAGCCTGGGCGCGAATGGCGCCATTCCCCACTAGGATCAGGGGGTTTTCGGCAGTATTGATGAGTTCAGCAGCCTTGAGAATACTCTGGAAGGAGGCATAGGTTTTTTCGGGCGAGCTGGGCTTGAGGGGATAGCCCTCGGCTTCCATGGCGGCAATGTTTTCAGGCACATCAATGTGAACTGCACCGGGCTTCTCATTCTGGGCAATTTTAAAGGCCTTGCGGACAATTTCCGGGGTAATGCTGGGGCGGACAATCTGGGCATTCCATTTGGTTACTGGGCTAAACATGGCCACCAAGTCCAGATATTGGTGGGACTCGATGTGCATGCGGTCCGTCCCCACTTGCCCTGTAATAGCCACCAGAGGAGCGCCATCGAGGTTAGCATCAGCAACGCCGGTCATTAAATTTGTGGCACCAGGGCCGAGGGTAGAAAGACACACCCCTGCTTTGCCAGTGAGCCGACCATAGACATCGGCCATAAAGGCTGCCCCCTGTTCATGGCGGGTGGTTATAAATTCAATCTGAGAGCGACGGAGGGCCTGGAGGACATCGAGATTTTCTTCCCCTGGCAGGCCAAAAATATATTCAACGCCTTCATTTTCAAGGCATTTCACGAGTAATTCGGCGGTATTCATAGGATGGGCGATCGCGGGCACTACTTCCTATCGTAATTTTGCTTTCTTTGCCCAATCCTTAAATGTTGGCAAATGCTGACGAAATTTATGCCGCTGCCAGATTGGAAATGACCTTGGCTAAATCAATATCCTTTTGGGTAATCCCCCCAGCATCATGGGTGGTGAGACAGACTGTGACCCGATTCCAAGAAATGGATAAATCAGGGTGATGCCCAGCCTGCTCAGCGGGATCCACAAGGCGATTGACAAAGGCAATGGAACCTAGGAAGTTCTTGAAGGTGAAGGTTTGCTCAAGGCGATCGCCCACCTGTTTCCAGCCGGGTAGGCTAGCTAACTGTGCCTGAATCTCCTCTGGAGATAATCGCTCTGCCATCGTTTTGCCTCAGTGCTATTAGCTGTAGGGTAGCAACGTCAAGTTACCAACTGGACTTGACAACCCCGGGCAGTAATCCTTGGTGAGCCATTTCCCGCAGGGCATTGCGGCAGAGGCCAAAATCGCGATAGTAACCACGAGGACGACCCGTCAACCAGCAGCGATTCCGCAGCCGCGAAGGGGCACTGTTACGGGGCAACCGTTGCAGTTGCCGATGGATGCTCATGATCTCTTCTTGGGTTTCGGCACTGGCCAGTTGAGCTTTCAGTTTTTGGCGTTTGCTGGCGTATTTCGCAACGAGCCGTTGCCGCTTTTTTTCCCGTTCGATCATGCTTTTTTTGGCCATGGGGGTGTGTTTGTCCTCGATAATGATGAATTTGGTATTCTATATCCTATCAAAGAGCGATTTGCTGCTGCAACTGTTGATCCTTGCGGGGTGTTTCTGTGCCCTTACATCTGTACAACACATTGTCTCGCCACCTTGAACCCTTTTCGCCCCTGCACCCAGAGCGGGTGACGATCTATGCCTGTGGTGTTACAGTCTATGACTATTGCCATTTAGGGCACGCCCGTTCCTATGTAGCTTGGGATGTGCTGCGCCGTTATCTCACGTTCTTGGGCTACACAGTGCACTATGTGCAGAATTTTACCGATATTGATGACAAAATTCTGCGCCGTGCCCATGAAAACGGTGAAACCATGGCGACGGTTAGCGATCGCTACATTGCCGCCTACCACGAGGACATGGCGGCTTTGAATATCCTGCCCGCCAGTGCTTATCCCCGCGCCACAGAGGTGATTCCAGAAATTATTAACCTCATCCAAGGGCTGCTGGATCGGGGCTATGCCTACGTGGCTGGGGGAGATGTTTACTATGCGGTGGCGCAATTTCCCAGCTATGGCAAGCTCTCGGGGCGCCAGCTTGAGCAATTGATGGCCGGTGCCAGTGGTCGCATTGAGGAAGAGGAGGAGCAGCGCAAACGCCATCCCCTGGATTTTGCCCTCTGGAAAGCGGCAAAGCCAGAGGAAATGAGGGTCTATCATCCTTGGGAAGCCCCTTGGGGTAAAGGGCGCCCCGGCTGGCACATTGAATGCTCAGCAATGGTGCGGCAGGCCTTTGGGGCCACAGTGGATATCCACTGCGGCGGTATGGATTTAATTTTTCCCCACCACGAGAATGAAATTGCCCAATCGGAGGCGGTGACGCAACAGCCCCTAGCGCGATTTTGGCTCCACAACGGCTTTGTTACCGTCAACACTGCGAAAATGTCCAAGTCCTTGGGGAATTTCACGACCATTCGTGACCTGCTGGCTCAGGGGGTGGATCCCATGGCCTTGCGCCTATTGGTCTTGCAGGCTCAGTACCGCAAACCCTTGGACTTTACGCCAGAGGCACTGACTGCCGCTGCCAAGGGCTGGCAAACCCTAGGGGAAGCACTGCACTTGCATCAGCAGATTCCCCTGCCCCCCATAGATGCAGATGCGGTGAGGAGCCACCCCAGTACTCAAGCCTTTTGCCAGGCCATGGATGAGGACTTGAACACCGCAGCGGCTCTAGCAGTGATCTTTGAGCTGGCAAAAACTCTCAATCGTGAGCAGCATCGCTATCTCCATGGGGGAGAGGGGCGGCGATCGCCCGCCGAGGTTAGCCGCGATTGGCACACCTTAGTAACCCTGGCTCAGGTCTTGGGTCTGGAGGCGAAAGCGGAGCGCAACCCTTCGCCAACAGTGGGACTAACCGATGAGGAGATTCAAGAGTTAATTGCGGCTCGCACGGCTGCCCGCCAAGCCAAGAATTACGCCGAGAGCGATCGCCTGCGGGATCTCCTTTTGGCTCAAGGGGTCAAGCTCGTGGATCAAAAGGACGGCACCACCCATTGGTTTCGCGTGCCCTCAGCCCCCTAACACTGGAGAACACCATGGACGATTCCCTTGTTGACCTGCGTCAGGAACTCTTGGCACTTCTTTGCCGCGATGCCTACCGTGCCGGCGAGTTTACCCTGGCCTCTGGCCAAAAAAGCCACTACTACATCAACTGCAAACCCGTCACCCTCTCGGCGCGGGGCGCTTACCTTGTGGGGCGGCTCTTCTTGGAGCAGTTAGCCCCTGAAGCGGTGGCGGTGGCAGGTCTCACCCTTGGGGCAGATCCCTTGGTAGTAGCGGTGAGCGTACTTTCCAATTTAGCGGGGCAGGATCGGGCGGCGCTGATTGTGCGTAAGGAAGCCAAAGGCCACGGCACGATGAGCTTTATTGAAGGCCCCCCCTTGCCCCAGGGGGCAGTGGTCACAGTGCTTGAGGATGTGATCACAACGGGGGGGTCTGCCCTCAAGGCCGTTCTGCGTCTCCAAGAGGCGGGCTATGTGGTGAATGAAGTCCTAGCGATTGTGGATCGCCAAGGGGGGGGAGCAGCGGCCTTTGCGGCTCAGGGGGTACCCCTGCGATCGCTCTTCCAAATCAGTGACTTAGAAGCCTATCTCAATCACACTTAAATTCCCAAGCGCTGGTAAATTTCCTCCAAGTGCCGCAGGTGGTGCTCTGGGTTAAAGCAGGCCTCTAATTCCTCAGGACTGAGATACCGCTGAATTTGAGGGTCTGCCTTTAGGTTGGCGGCAAAGTCCCCCTGGGGTTGATTCCAAGCGGCATGGGCATGTTTCTGCACAAGGGCATAGGCCGCTTCACGGCTGAGGCCTTTTTCCACCAAGGCCAAGAGCACCCGCTGACTAAAGATCACACCGCCGTAGCAATTCATATTGCGGCGCATATTCTCGGGATAAACCTGCAGCGTTTGCACCAAGTCAGTCATTTCCACCAGCATAAAGTGGGTGAGAATCGAGCTGTCGGGCAAAATTACCCGTTCCACTGCACTGTGGGAAATATCCCGCTCATGCCAAAGGGCAACATTTTCCAGGGCAGCCAAGGCATTGCCCCGCAGCACCCGCGCTAGACCCGTGAGCCGCTCGGAACGAATGGGATTGCGTTTGTGGGGCATAGCTGAGGAACCTTTTTGACCCTTCGAGAAAAATTCCTCCACTTCCAGAACATCGGTGCGCTGTAGATTGCGAATTTCAACGGCAAAGCGCTCCAGACTGGCGCCTAGCAGGGCAAGGGTTTGCAC
Source organism: Thermosynechococcus sp. M3746_W2019_013 (assembly GCF_015296045.1). NCBI lineage: Bacteria > Bacillati > Cyanobacteriota > Cyanophyceae > Acaryochloridales > Thermosynechococcaceae > Thermosynechococcus > Thermosynechococcus sp. M3746_W2019_013. Next base: position 23,501 of record NZ_DVDW01000019.1, read on the forward strand.
ATAATCTGCATGGCGATCGCGGGAAATGACCTGGGTAGAGGCGGTATCGGGTTGCAGTCCTAGTTTTTGGCAGGCGATCGCCTCTACCCGCGGATCGACATTGGCATAGGTGCCCACTGCGCCGGAGATTTTGCCCACCGCCACTGTGCGCTGTAACTGACACAGGCGATCGCGATGGCGCAGCAGTTCCGCCAACCAACCCGCCAGTTTGAAGCCAAAGGTAATGGGTTCAGCGTGAATGCCATGGCTGCGTCCCACCATCACTGTATAGCGATGTTCTTGGGCACGGTGGCGCACCGCCTGAATGAGATGCTCCAACTGCTCTTGAATCAGTCTTAGACTGGCCACCAGTTGCAGGGCTAAACCAGTGTCGAGAACATCGGAGCTAGTCAAGCCAAGGTGAATATAGCGCCCAGCATCGCCGACATGCTCGTTGACGTTGGTCAGGAAAGCAATGACATCGTGCTTCACCTCCGCTTCAATTTCCTGTACCCGTTGGGGGTCAAACTTGGCCTTGGCTTTGATCTCGGCAACGGCCTCCGCCGGAATATGCCCCAGGTCGGCTTGGGCTTCACAGACGGCAATCTCAACATCAAGCCATGTTTTGAATTTGTAGGCATCCGTCCAGAGATTCCCCATCGGGGCAAGGGTATAGCGTTCGATCATGGGCGTGTGTTTAGCTAGAGTGATGAAAAACTGGAATTGAATGGCGATCGCCTATTTACGTTCGGGATGGTACACCGTCGCCGCTGTGGCAAAGCCATTGAGGCGATAGATGAGTTGGTAAAGACGGCTGTAATCCCGCTGGTTAAAGTGCAAGATCAATCGCGGTAGGTGGAGCGTGTGGGTCAAGGCAGGGTGGTTGATGGGTTGCTCGTCTTCTACTTCCCGAGGCAACGGTTCAGTCCGTTCAATCTGCCCCGATACGAGAATGTCTTGAAAATCCCGATTGAGTTCTGCTAAGGCAGCATCACTAATGTCTTGGTTCAACCGCAGCACCAAGCGATCGCCCACATAGCGGCTGGAGTGATAGACCCGATAAAAGCCACTCAGATAGGCTAAGCCTTCGTCCACACTAGTGCAGATGCGGTAAAGTTCCTGATCTTCCCCATTAATTAGCCCCTTGGCCGCCAATTCCTCGCGAATAAACCGATCCCAATGCTGCCAGTAGGTACCACCGGGAACGTCCATCAAGGCCAAGGGTTTAGGGGGGGCCTTACCCGTTTGGCACAGGGTCAAGCATTCGAAGGCTTCATCTTGGGTGCCAAAGCCACCGGGAAAGACGGCAATGGCATCGGTTTCCTTAAGCAAAAAGAGCTTGCGCGTAAAAAAGTACTTAAAGTGAATCAGGCGCGGATCCCCTTCAATGTAGGGATTGGCACCCTGCTCAAAGGGCAGTTCAATGTTGAGGCCAAAGGACTTATTGGGGCCTGCCCCTTTGTTACCAGCCTCCATGATGCCGCCCCCGGCACCGGTGATAATCATAAACCCCGTCGCACTCGCGGCTTGGGCAAAGCGCACCGCCATTTCATAGACGGGCGCGCTGGAGGGGGTTCGGGCAGAGCCAAAGATCGATATTTTGCGGGTATGGCGATAGGGGGCAAAGACCCGCAGGGCTTGGTGCATATCCCGCAGGCAGGAACGCAGAATTTTCCAATCTAGTCGTTCCAGTTCCTCATCGGCAATCTCCAGAAAAAGCTGCAGGGCTTGGTAAATCACGTCGCCGTGGGGCACCTTATCCAAGCGACTAATTAACTCGTCGACGTCTTGCTGTAGGCTACTTAAAGCGACTCGCGAAAGGGTCATGGCACCCTAAAAACGTTAGCACCCTATTTTATCAGGTGGAGGGATCGCCTGTGGCAAGGGGTAGGCTGAGGGTAAAGGTGGTCATGCCTGCTGCACTGTCGGCGCTAATTTCACCCTGCAATTGCTCTACGAGTTTTTGGGTGAGGGCGAGGCCTAAACCCGTTCCCCCCTGTTGCCACGGATCGGCATTGGGAATGCGATAGAACTTTTCAAAGATGCGCGGCAGCTCTTCGCTGGGGATCTCTGAGGGATTGCTCACCTGAATTTGCAGGCGATCGCCCCCGATTGGATCAAACCGGACAACAATCTGTGCGCCAGCAGGGCTATACTTACAAGCATTGTTGAGCAACTCTGCTAAGATGCGGGCTAAGGCATGGCGGTTGGAGAGGAGGGGGGGCAACGTGGCGGGGCGCAAAACCTCAAGGGATTGCTGCCGCTGTTGCATGCGGTTGCGAAAGGGTTCGAGCACCGCAGGCAGCCAACTGTTGAGATCAATCACCTCCTGTTGAATCTGGCTGCGCCCTGCCTCCAGGCGTTGCAGATCTAATAAATCATTGATCAGTTCGGTTTCGCGGTTGCACTCATTGGCGAGAATGTCGAGGTAGCGTTTCTGGCGATCGTCGGTGGCAAATTGCTTCAGCATATAGATGGCCATTTTCATATTAGCCATGGGCGTACGCAACTCGTGGGAGACGGTACTCAAGAAATCATCCTTAATGGCATTAAGCCGCTCTAGCTCCTGCATTTTCTGTTCCAGTTCGGCGGTACGGGCACGCACTTGTCGCTCCAAATCCGCATTGAGTTCTTGCACCTGTTGGTAAAGCTGGGCTTGGTGAATGGCAAGGGCACACTGATCGGCAATGGTTTTGAGGAGGCCTAAATCTTCCGGTGTCCAAGACTTGGGCAAGGTTTGTTGCCAAAGGGGGCGATCGCTCGCCAAAACTGACGTTGCCTCACTCGGTTCCCACTCACAATCTAGAAGCGTAATTTGCCCCAGGAGTTGGCCGAGGTAAACCAGCGGCGTGATCACCAAGGCGTTGACATTTAAGCTTCTCAGAGCCCTTTGCAGTGGCTCCGGCAAATCCGGACCATCAACCGCCAAAACCACCTGTTCACCCTTCCTGAGGGTGGGTTCAAAAAGGGCGATCGCCTGCTGGTTGAGAGCAATCAAGTCCTCGGGTAAGCTGACAAAGGGAGGACGGCTTGCAGAGGTAGGGCTATGGGGAGCATGGGTTTGTGTAATCAGGCAGAGGGTCGAACCTAGGGCTTCTAGGAGTAAATCAGCGGTAATTTGCAGAACCTCCGCTGCTACCATGGTGGTCCGCATGGCTTGAATGATGCGGTTAATGATGGCCTCGCGGCGGGCTTGGTTGCGCAGTTGTTCCTCGGCTCGCTTGCGATCGGTTACATCCATGACATAGCTGCGGATCAGCTCACTTTCATAGATGTAGTGGATCGATTGCTCGTAGATGCGTCCTTGGTACTCCACCTCCCGCACATGGACTTTTTCTTGGGTTTGCTTCATGTAGCGTGCTAGTTCCGGCAGTCCCAATAGCAGGGGATGAGCCAACTTCTGTTGTTGCAAGTCCCGAAACTGCATCACCGCCGCTGGATTGAGATACGTCACCTTCCCCTCCAAATCCACCTCTAAAATCGGGTTGGGCGTCAGTTCCGGATAGGAAGCCAGGCGCACCAAGGCTGCTTCACTAAAATTCTCGATATTGCCCTCACTGAGGGGAACGAGCGTTGCAAAGGGATTGGTGCTTTTAGAGAGAAATCCTAAGACATCGGTACTGCGGCAAAAATCCTGAAACTCGGTATCCGTCATGTTGGTCAGGGTCAGGTAGCGGGCACGCACATCACCGCCAAACACAATCATGTCGCCAGTGCGCAAGTCATGGGCAACAATCCGCTGGCCATTGACCAAAGTCCCATTCGTACTGCGCTTGCCCTGTAAATCGCCATCAATCAGGCGAAAAAGATAGCTATTGGTCTCAGGACTAGTCACTCGGAACAAAATCGCGTGCTGCCGTGAGACCATCTTGGAGTGGAGCACAATTGAATTCGTCGGATCACGGCCAATGGAGTAGGTGGCTGCCTCTAGCAAAATGGGTCGCCGTCCCTCACTGTCTTCGAGGACTAATAGGTGGCGGACTGCCTGCCGCTCATCGCTCACCGTTGCCTCCTTACCTAGGACGGCTGGGCATCCTGACGAAAGGACACGGGGGTAGCCGTCGCCTTCCAAGGGGGTTCTTTGACAGGTAGGGTGGTATATTGACGCACCAGGGCACGGAACTCATCACCGTCAATGGTTTCCTTGTCAAGGAGCAGCTCCACCAGCTTGTCAACGGCCCCCCGATGCTCGCGGATCAGTTTGCGGGCAATCTCGTAGCAGTGCATAACAATCTCACGCACTTGGCGGTCAATTTGCACGGCCACGGCTTCAGAATATTCAGCGCGGGGCATGAGATCTCGACCCAGAAAAACCTCGTTGCCTGTTGTTTCAAGGGCTAGGTGTCCCAAATCCGACATACCGTAACGGGTCACCATTTCCCGCGCCAGATTGGCTACGGCTCGCAGGTCGCTACTGGCACCGGCAGTGACCTCAGCATCACCAAAGATTTCCACTTCGGCAGCGCGCCCCCCCAATAGGATGGTAATCTCATCGAGGAGCCAAGCACGAGTATAGAGGCCACTATCTACCCGCTCTTCATCAAAGATCTGCTGAGCAAAGCCACCAACGCCCCCAGAACGGGGAATAATCGTCACTTTATTGAGGGGATCGGCATGTTTTAGAAGTGTCATCAACAGCGCATGCCCCACTTCGTGGTAGGCAATCAGCCACTTTTTCTTACTGTCGAGGAGGGGGGTAAGCGTCATGCCAATGGTGACCCGGTCAATGGCATCGTCAATTTCCGCATTGGTCATGGCGGGTTTGCGGCGGCGCGCTGTGAGGATGGCGGCTTCATTGAGAAGGTTAGCCAATTCGGCACCAGAAAAACCGGGGGTACGGCGGGCGATCGCCTCTAGGGACACCTCAGGGGCAATTTTTTTGTTGCGCGCATGGACTTGGAGAATTTGTAGGCGTCCTTTGTAGCTGGGCAAATCAACGGTAATCTGGCGGTCAAAGCGGCCAGGGCGCAGTAGGGCAGCATCCAAAACGTCGGGGCGGTTTGTTGCCGCAATTACAATAATGCCCGTATTGCCCTCAAAGCCATCCATTTCCGTCAGGAGTTGGTTGAGGGTTTGCTCGCGCTCATCATTGCCACCGCCAATCCCCGCACCCCGTTGGCGACCAACGGCATCAATTTCGTCAATAAACACCAAGCAGGGGGCGTTTTCCTTGGCCTTTCTAAAGAGATCCCGCACGCGAGAAGCCCCAACGCCGACAAACATTTCCACAAATTCAGAGCCAGAAATGGAAAAGAAGGGTACCCCGGCTTCACCGGCGATCGCCTTGGCAAGGAGCGTTTTCCCAGTTCCCGGCGGCCCAATCAGCAGGACCCCCTTGGGAATACGGGCACCAATAGAGGTAAATTTCTCTGAATTCTTGAGAAAGGTGACGACTTCCTGAAGCTCTTCTTTGGCTTCTTCAATTCCTGCCACATCGCCAAAGGTCACCCCCGTTTGTGCCTCCATTTGAAAGCGGGCGCGGGATTTGCCAAAGTTGAGAATCTGCCCAGGGCCGCCAGGGGCATTACTGACCCGCTGCAAAATCATCAGGAATAAAATCAGCAGAAAGAAGCCCAGCACCAAGTTGGAAATTAGGCTGAAAAGGGCGCTCTCATTGCCTGAGGGCACCACCCGCACCGTCGTGTCATAGCGACTGCTCACTTGGCGCAGCAGTTCCACCAGTTCGGGATTGCGATCAAAAAGCCGTACCTCTTGGGGAGGCGATTGTTCTGGCTGATTCTTGCGGCGAAACTTGGCTAGCCCCTGTTCCTGATAGAGTTCGACGGAGCGAACTTCACCGGCTTTAAGGGCATTGAGGAATTGAGTGTAGGAAACGGTGTTATTGTTGCTCGACTGCGCTAGACCCATGTTGGTGGGGACTAACGAGAGACCCACGACCAGAGCCAGTTGACTCAGCCGTTGGCAAAGGCGTTGAGCGTATTTCATCGAGACCCGTTTCCGAAATTCAGTTCCAATTTCCAGTTTAACAGCGATTTTTCAGTTCCCTGGCGCCACGGATCAGCCACAGCCCAGAATCGCCGCCCTGAATATAAAATAGGACAGCATTCTTTTTAGAACGCCCATGGGACTGATTGTACAAAAGTATGGCGGCACGTCCGTCGGTAGTGTCGAGCGCATTCAAGCGGTAGCCCGTAGGGTCAAGGCAACTGTGGCAGCAGGACATCAGGTAGTGGTGGTGGTCTCGGCCATGGGCAAAACGACGGATAGCTTGGTGCAACTGGCCTATGCCATTAGCGATCGCCCCAGTCAGCGGGAAATGGATATGCTTCTTTCGACGGGGGAGCAAGTCTCGATCGCTCTATTGACAATGGCTCTCCATGCCTTGGGGGAACCCGCTATCTCCCTGACCGGCGCCCAAGTGGGAATTGTTACTGAACCGGCCCACACCCGTGCCCGCATTCTCCACATTGAGACCCAGCGCCTCGAACGGCACCTCAAAGAAGGACAAGTGGTGGTTGTGGCCGGTTTTCAGGGGATTACTGCTGCTGCCGATTTTGAAGTCACCACCCTTGGGCGTGGCGGGTCGGATACCTCAGCTGTGGCTTTGGCGGCTGCCCTAGGGGCGGATTGCTGTGAAATTTACACCGATGTCCCCGGCATTTTGACCACCGATCCCCGGCTAGTGCCCAAGGCTCAACTGATGAGCGAAATTACTTGCGATGAAATGCTGGAGTTGGCCAGCTTAGGGGCAAAGGTCTTGCACCCCCGCGCGGTGGAGATTGCCCGCAACTATGGTGTCGATTTGGTGGTGCGCTCCAGTTGGACGGATGATCCTGGTACTCGCGTTATTGCACCATCGCGGCCGCCGCGTCCCGTGGAAAACCTTGAATTGGGCAAGCCCGTGGATGGTGTAGCCCTTGACACAGATCAGGCAAAGGTGGCACTGCTGCGGGTGGCCGATCGCCCCGGTGTTGCGGCGCAGCTTTTTGGTGAACTGGCACGGCAAAACCTGGATGTGGATTTGATTATCCAATCTATCCATGAAGGGCAAACGAATGATATTGCCTTTACAGTGCAAAGGCGGGTTCTGAAGCAAGCCGAAGCCATTGCCCTGGCCTTTTATCCCCGCCTGAGTTCCCGGGTTGAAGAGACGGATGTGCTCGTGGATGCCGATATTGCCAAGGTGAGTATTACCGGCGCCGGCATGATTGGCCGACCGGGGGTGGCAGCTCAGATGTTCTCAGCCTTGGCGGCAGCGGGTATTAATCTGCAAATGATTTCCACCTCTGAAGTGAATGTCAGTTGTACAGTGGCCGCAGCGGATGCCGGTCGAGCCATTGCCGTCCTCTCCCAAACCTTTGATGTGGAAGCTGCCACCACTGTCCCTCAAGAGACTCCCGCTGCCCCACCGGTGCGGGGCGTTGCCCTTGATCCGAAGCAGGCGCGGATTGCCATTCGGGATGTGCCCGATCGCCCTGGCATGGCGGCAGCCATTTTCCAGACCCTTGCGGATGCGGCCATTAGTGTCGATATGATTATCCAATCCCAGCGATCGCGCTCCCTGGGGGGTGTGATGACCCGCGACATTGCCTTTACGGTCGCCTCTGCCGATGCCGAAAGAGCCACGGAACTGCTCAGAGAAGTTCAGGCCCAATTGGGCTACGGTGACATCCTCGTCGACACCGCGATCGCCAAAGTGAGCATTGTCGGTGTGGGGATGATCCACCGGCCGGGGATTGCTGCCCAAATGTTTGCTGCCCTTGCCCGTGAAAACATCAACATTCAAATGATTGCCACCTCAGAAATTCGCGTCAGTTGTGTCGTAGCAGAATCAGAGGGGGTGCGGGCGCTGCGGGCAGTGCATACGGCCTTTGGGCTGGATGGGGAGACACCTGTCGTCATTCCCGATGTCGGTCAATAGGCCGCCCTACTGGCAAATTGCCCTTGTGCTCGGCGGGGGGGTGTTGGCGGTTTCTATGGCTGCTGTGCTGGTGCGCTGGGGTATGACTGGTTTACCTACCCATTCCCTAAGGACAACCGTAGGGTTGAGCATTTTCCTTGCCAGTGGTCGCCTGAGTTTGGCCGCCCTCTTTTTGACCCCGCAACTGTACGCTTGGCCATGGCTGGACCTGACTCGGCAAAATCTGCGTTGGGCGGTGGCTGCGGGGATTGCTCTTGCGGCACACTTTAGCCTTTGGTTCACTTCGCTGCACTACACATCGGTGGCGGCCTCGACGATGCTGGTGACGACCACCCCGATCTGGTCGGCGCTCGTGGGGTACCTTTGGCAGCGACAAACCCTTAAATCCCGTGCTTGGGTAGGCCTGGCGATCGCCCTTGGTGGCAGTGCCCTAATTGGCACGGGAGAACTGACGAGTGCTGTGGCAAGGAATCCCCTACTGGGAAATGGGCTAGCGATCGCTGCGGCCTGGGCGGTCAGTGCCTACTTTATTTGTGGTCAGGCTGCCCAAAAGGCCGGTCTGTCGATTCACCACTACGCCCTTGTTGCCTATGCCACTGCTGCGGTGGGGCTCCTACCCCTGCCGCCTCTCCTGGGCCTTGCCTACACAGGTTGGCCGCTAAAGCTCTATGGCGCTATTGTCCTACTGGCGTTGATTCCCCAGTTGGTGGGGCACACCAGTCTCAATTGGTGCCTGCGTTGGCTGTCCCCCACATGGGTAACCCTTCTAGTGTTGGCAGAACCAATTGCTGCGAGTCTCTTTGCTTTGCTGCTGTTTGGTGAAGTGCCGACAACGGCAGTGATCATGGGGGGCACTCTTGTGCTGGCGGGTTTAAGCGTGGCACTGTGGCCAAGTCCTTAGGGTGGTTTTGGCGATCGCCGCCGCTGTTTGAGGGTATCCAAGGCATCCCCCAAGGCGGCAATTAACCCCTCACGGGTGCGGGCATGATTTTGCCGTTCCTCCTCTAGGGCACGTCGCAGCCGTTGATTTTCCAAGAGAGCTTCAATCAGTTGAACCTGAAGTTGGGCAACGGAGGTTTCACTGCGCACGCGGGCTTCAATCTGTGCCCGTTCATCTGCCCATTCTGGGGCTGCGGGATCCACAGGCGGCGGGGGTGGTTCAGGAATCAGTGACGGCAGCTCATTAGCTCGCGCCTGTGCCCGCTGTAGTTGCTCTTGCAGACGTTGAAGCTGTTCCTGAAAATCTGCCACAGTGGGTAAGGCACAGTTAGGAATCCTAGGGCTATTTTGATACGAGTATCCTCAGAAAACAAGGGTCAAGATATACAAGATATAGTCGTGAGTGGTGAGGCGCTCCAAGGATGGTGGCACTGGGCTCAGGCGATCATTCCCGCTTCTGAGCGCGAGAGTGGCCTGCGGGAGTTAAAACAATTTCTCAGTGCCTTTACAGTGCTGAGTCCCCTTGAAATCACACTGCGCCGATTCCCGCCCCAGATTCATCTGAAACTTCCCCTTGCAGAACTCCAAGAGCGCTGGCAACGCCGCTGGCAAGAGCGAGTCCCCCTGCAATATCTGATTGGTGTGGCTCACTGGCACGATCTCGAATTAGTCGTTACCCCCAGCGTGCTGATTCCTCGGCCAGAAACCGAGGAGTTACTTGAAGTAGTCGCGGCAACGGTACCCCCTTGGCAACAGCAGGGGCATTGGCTGGATTTGGGTACGGGGAGTGGCGCGATCGCCATTGGGTTGGCGCGGTTCTTTCCGACAGCGCTGATTCATGCCGTGGATTGTAGCCCTGAGGCCCTAGAGGTCGCGCAAGTTAATATTCAAAAGTACGCTTTGGGCGATCGCGTGCGGTGCTACGTCGGGAATTGGTTTGACCCCATTGTGCCACTGCAAGGGCAAGTGCAGGGGATTGTCAGTAATCCCCCCTATATTCCCACTAGCCTAGTGGCCACCCTCCAACCGGAGGTGCAGTACCATGAACCTTTCCTTGCCCTCGATGGCGGTACTGATGGCTTGCAGGCCATTCGTCAGATTCTTGAGACGGCGCCAGAGTATTTGCAACCCCAAGGCTGGCTCTTTATTGAATTGATGGCCACCCAAGGGGAAGCAGTGGCAGCGTTGGCAATGGCCACCCAAGCCTATGAACGGGTGGAAATCCTTCGAGATCTTAGTGGCCACGATCGCTTTTTGCTTGCTCAAACACCTTAGCCGCGATCCCAACGCCAGAGGGCAACCATTAGGGCAACCACGCCGATTTGTAATGCCAGATTCCACACCCAGTCATCACCTGCGGTGCCCGCCAATCCCTTGAGGCCAAGGATAAAGGCACCCATGAGGCCGGAGGCAGCAAAAACGGCATAGAAAACACGCCGTAGTCCCCGATAGGGCGCTGCTGCCTCGGCTCGCAGGCGATCGCGCAGGGTTGACTGAGTCACTTCAACCTGTTGCTTGGGTTCCTGAGCAGCCATTTGATTTTTCCGTCACCTGAAAATATTCTACGTCCCTAATAATAGGGAACGGTGTGCATCAATGAGGGTCTAAGGCCGTAGGCCCAAAAAGACGTGAGGAGTTTAGTATGCATTGGCAGCGAATCAGTCTGGCACTCTCGATCGCCTTGGGTACCACGGTTGCAGTTCCCCAACTCAGTCAACCCTCCCAAAATACAAGTGCAGGGACACTCCGCTGGAGCGATGCTTCATTTCCTGTGGAAAATTTCCAAGGCTATACCTCTCCCTTCGGCTACCGGCGATCGCCCACAGGGGAAACCACAACCGAATTTCACAATGGCCTTGATTTTGCGGCACCCCAAGGCAGCTATATCCGCAATTGGTGGACCGGGCAGGTAATTGAAGTTTCCGATCACACTGCCTGTGGCACACTGGTACGGATTCAATCGGGGGCTTGGGAACACGTTTACTGCCACATGATGGGGCAGGTTGAGCAGACCCCCCAAGGACGAGCCATCGTCGATCGCGCGGGTGGCATTTTAATCCTAGAGGGGCAACGAGTACCTACGGGGGCACGTATTGGTCGAGTGGGCATGACGGGGCGCACCACCGGGCCCCACCTTCACTGGACGCTCCGCTACCGAGGGCAATTGGTCAATCCTGCCGTGGTTCTACAGGCCATGTATGGTAGCCAAGCTCAGCGGTAACCCTAAGCAGAGAATTGTTTTGGTTTGCGCTAGTAACACCGATGAAACTTGAAAGCTTTTTCTTGCCCATCATTTGCACATTTCAATTATCCATGGCACCGAAGCGATCAATCACTCGGCCAAAATAGTGCACCTATGGAGTTATCCAGTACTCAAAACGCGACTCTGCAGATTGTCCCTGAAGAATTCAACGTAAATAACGTAAAATTGTGTAACTTTGACGGGACTGACGGGGCTCGAACCCGCAACTTCCGCCGTGACAGGGCGGTGCTCTAACCGATTGAACTACAGTCCCAATTTTTGAGCGATTTTTAGCGTATCAGGAAAATCATGGACTTGTCAACTGGTTGCATTTCCCCTGCAGGGCGATCGCCCTCTATCATTTCTTGTTGCCTTTGGGGAGAACGTTGCCGGTTGACTGATAAACTTGGTAAGCTCCTGAAAATTGATTTGAATTGATTTGAAAAATGATCGCCTATCTTTTGGGAGTACGTCTGTGAAGGTCGTTGTCGTTGGTAGTGGTGGTCGGGAGCACGCGATCGCTTGGAAATTACTCGATTCTCATCGCGTGACACAGGTTTACTGTTTACCAGGGAATGGGGGCACAGCCTGCTTAGAGCGGTGTGAAAATGTTGCCATTGAAGCCACCGACCTCACAGGCATTAGTGAATTTGCCAAAGAGAATAACGCTGATCTAGTCGTCGTTGGCCCAGAGGTACCCCTTGCAGCCGGTTTAGGCGATCGCCTACAGGCGCTCAAGATTCCGGTCTTTGGCCCTGGCCAAGCAGGGGCACAAATTGAAGCCAGTAAAGCCTGGGCAAAGGCGCTCATGGAGGCGGCTCAGATTCCTACGGCCCAGGCAGCAGTGTTTGACAATTATGGGGCGGCCTCCCGTTATGTTCAAGCCAAAGGGGCCCCCATTGTTATTAAGGCCGATGGTTTAGCAGCGGGTAAAGGAGTGACGGTAGCAGCTACAGAAGCAGAGGCGATCGCGGCCCTCGAGCGAATTTTTGGGGGCGAATTTGGTGTTGCTGGTCAAAAGGTGGTCATTGAATCAGTGCTGGAGGGGCAAGAGGTCTCCGTACTCGCCGTTACAGATGGCAAAACAATTCTGCCGCTGCTGCCTGCCCAAGACCATAAGCGCATTGGCGAAGGGGATACCGGTCCGAATACCGGGGGAATGGGAGTCTATGCCCCTGTACCTTGGGTAACACCAGAGCTAATGCGACGGATTCAAAGGACAATTCTCGAACCGGCCCTTGGGGCTTTACAGGATCGCGGCATCCACTACTGTGGGGTGCTCTATGCGGGTCTGATGGTGACGCCCGCAGGGGATCCCTACGTGGTGGAGTTTAACTGTCGCTTTGGTGATCCCGAAACCCAAGTGGTGCTGCCCCTTTTGGAAACCCCCTTGATTGATGTGATCCTAGCCTGTGTTGAGGGACGCTTAGCCAGTTTGGGAACCTTGCAATGGCGCAATGAAGTGGCGCTATGCGTTGTCATGGCAGCAGGAGGTTATCCGGGCAGTTACCGCAAAGGGGATGTGATTCAGGGGATTCCAGAAGCAATGGCCCAGGGAGTTCTGGTCTTCCATGCGGGTACCCGTTGGCAGGAGGGGCAGTGGTACACCAATGGTGGGCGGGTTCTCAACATCACTGCTTTGGCCCCTGACTTTGCCACGGCGCAAGCCAAGGCCTACGGGGCGGTCAATGTTATTGAATTTGCCGACTGCTACTATCGTCGTGACATTGGCTACCGTATTCTAGAATCATCGGCCCACAGAGGTGAATACCGTCCATGACCCTTCTCACTTCCAAAACTGACCCATTGCGCTGCTTAACCGGCGCGTTAATTGCTGGTACCCTTGGGATTCTCCTCTATCGGCTCACAGGGGCGATCGCCTACCTCCTTGCTACCCATGCTGTCAGTCCTCACAATCAACTGGTTTATAGCTTGGCAGTTGCCGTGCGCACCCTCGTGGTCGGTTTGTGTACCCTGGCAACGGGTGTCTTTAGCATTATTGCGCTGGGGCTAGTGGCCCTGACGCTGCAACTCCTTTGGGAACGCTGGATACAACGGGAGCAAGCTTAACTGTTGCTGATTTTGCCATCCTCAATTTTGGTGATGCGATCAGCAATAGCTGTAATACGGGGATCATGGGTAACAATCAATACCGTGCAGTCGTTTTGCTTGGCCAGCTTGTCGAGAATCTTGATCACCTGTTGGCCATTTTGGGAATCAAGGGAGGCTGTGGGTTCATCGGCAAAAATGATCTTTGGCTCACCGGCCAAGGCACGGGCAATGGCAACCCGTTGTTTTTGTCCTCCGGAGAGGTTGGCGGGCACAAAGTCGCAGCGATCGCCCAAGCCAACTGCCTCGAGAAGCGCTGCTGCCTGTTCCTTCGCTTTTTTGCCTTTAATGCCCTTAAGATTGAGGGCAATTTCAACATTTTCCAGTGCGGTCAAGGCAGGGAAAAGATTAAAACTCTGAAAGATAAAGCCAATATTTTGCAGGCGGAATTTTGCCAGTGCGACCTTGGACAGTTGGGTTATCTCTTGGCCTAAGACAACCACTTGACCACTGGTGGGGGCAAGAATGCCGGCCAAAATCGAGAGCAGAGTGGTTTTCCCCGACCCCGAAGGTCCCATCAGCAGATGGATATGGCCGGCTTCGATTTGTAGATTGATTCCCTGCAAAACAGGGGTCTCCTGATGACCAGAACGATAAACCTTGGTTAGATTGGTGGTGGCGATCGCCAGCCTAGTCGTGATCACAGCGGCAAGTCTCATCAGTCATTGATTGGGCGAATTAGCCACTGGTGGCACTAGCAAAGCGGATTTTCAGGTAGTCCGCCTCCATTTTCGCGCCCACCGGTTGCAGCGCTGCCAATCCTTGGGGGAGCACCATATTACGACGATGGTTGCCAATGCGAATATTCAACTCATCCGCCGTCTTGTTCAGTTCAATTTTTTCCTTGGGGACCCCCGGTAGATACAGTTCAAGACTGTACTGGCCATCGCTGGGCACCACCCGAATTGTTTGCTCGTGGTAATAAACCTGAGCTGGATCCTCATCGCCATAGAGGGTCTCCTTCAGGCGATGCAGTGCTGCTAAACCACAGAGTTCCTCAGCAAACAAGGGGACTTCCTTGACGGGCAGGGGGCGAAAATTGTCGTGAATCTCTTGGCGATACCGTTGCTGGGTTTCTTTCCAGCGGGTAAAGAAGGGATCATGCACGGTCTCCGGCAAAATGCGGTTGGCCACCACTAAATCCGTGGCCACATTGTAGAGGCTGAGATAGGCATGGGCACGAAGGGATTCCTTGATCACCATCTTTTCTGGATTGGTTACCAAGCGCACGGAGGTTTGCGTGTTGTCGGTGAGAACTTTTTCAAGGGCTTCAATCTGCTCATAAAATTCATAGGGTGCATCCATGACCTCTTGATCGGGCAAAGAGAACCCTACCAAGGGCTTGAAAATTGGCTCCACAATGGGTCGCAAGGCCACGGACATCCGCTGTAGGGGTTTGTAGAAGCGGCGCATATACCAGCCGCTCACCTCGGGCAGGCTCAACAGCCGCAGTGCCGTGCCTGTGGGGGCAGAGTCAATAATGAGGACATCGTATTGACCTTCGTCGTAGTGGCGCTTCATACGCACAAGGGCAAAAATTTCATCCATCCCCGGCAAGATGGCCAATTCCTCCGCCTGAACCCCTTCTAACCCCCGCGCCTGCAAGACTTGGGTAATGTAGCGCTTGACGGCTCCCCAGTTGTCCTCCAGTTCCATGAGGGCATCTAGTTCGGCACCCCAGAGATTTTCGGCAACGGGCACTGGCACATGCCCCAGTTCCATGTCAAAACTATCGGCAAGGGAGTGGGCGGGATCGGTACTCAGCACCAAGGTTTTGTAGCCCAACTCGGCACAGCGTAGCCCCGTTGCTGCCGCCACTGAGGTTTTACCAACGCCACCTTTGCCAGTCATTAAAATTACGCGCATGGGAAGGCTCTGCCCTAAACACAGTTGCTTAAAATATCTTAACTCTTGAGCTTATCCTTGGGGGGCGATCGCTCGCCATCAATGGAAATAAAATCATTAAGGAAAATAAATAAATACAACTACCTATTTAGTTTTATTAACAATCATTTAGAACCCTCCCCGATCTCCCGGGGCGAATATTAACTTAATGCTTAAGCCCTTGCAGTTTATGACTGTTTTCAAGGGTTTGTAAATCAAATATATTTGGACTTATCACGACTATGACCACAACTCTCCAACGTCGCGAAAGCGCGAATTTGTGGGAGCGGTTTTGTAACTGGGTGACCAGCACCGATAACCGCCTCTATGTGGGCTGGTTTGGTGTGATCATGATCCCCACCCTATTGGCCGCAACCATCTGCTTTGTAATTGCCTTCATCGCTGCTCCCCCTGTAGACATCGATGGCATCCGTGAGCCTGTTTCTGGTTCTTTGCTCTATGGCAACAACATCATCACCGGTGCCGTTGTCCCCTCTAGCAACGCCATTGGCTTGCACTTCTACCCCATTT
>NZ_DVDW01000068.1:0-6839 GCF_015296045.1 Thermosynechococcus sp. M3746_W2019_013
GCAGTTATAGGAAAAAAGACCCATGCAGCAGCGGATTAAGGATATTCTTCACCAAGGTCAAGTGGGCGATCGCGTCACCGTCAAAGGCTGGGTGCGTACCAAACGCGAACTCAAGGAATGCACCTTTGTCAACCTTAACGATGGCTCAACCCTAGCCGGATTGCAGGTGGTCATTCCCAACACCCTTGCAGCCGCCACCCCAACCATCAAAGACCTGACCACCGGTGCCGCAGCGGAATTCACAGGCGAGCTGATGCGCTCCCCTGGCAAAAACCAAGCCATTGAACTCCATGCCCAGGAGATTCACCTTTGGGGCAGTGCCGATCCAGAAACCTATCCCCTGCAAAAGAAACGCCACAGCTTTGAATTTCTACGCACCATTGGTCATCTGCGACCACGAACCAATACCCTAGGCGCTGTGATGCGAGTGCGCAATGCCTGTGCCACTGCCATTCACCAATTCTTTCAGGAGCGGGGATTCCTCTGGGTGCATACCCCCATCATTACCGCCAGTGACTGCGAAGGGGCTGGGGAACTCTTTACTGTCACCACACTGGATTTAACCCAGCCGCCCAAAACCCCAGAGGGGAAGATTGACTTCAGTCAAGACTTTTTTGGCCGTCGTGCCTACCTCACCGTCAGTGGCCAACTGGAGGCAGAAATTATGGCCACAGCCTTTACCAACGTCTATACCTTTGGCCCCACCTTCCGCGCTGAAAACTCCAACACCTCGCGCCACCTTGCCGAGTTTTGGATGGTAGAGCCAGAGATGGCCTTCTGTGACCTCAGGGGGGATATGGAACTGGCGGAGGCCTTTTTGCAGTTTATCTTTCGCTATGTCCTTGACCACTGCCCAGAGGATATGGCCTTCTTTCAGGAGCGGATTGATAATAGCGTCATAGCCACTGCCGAACAGATGGCCACTCAACCCTTTGCCCGCCTCAGCTACAGTGAAGCGATTCAAGTCCTTGAAAAGAGCGGCCGTGCCTTTGAATTCCCGGTGGCTTGGGGACTAGACCTGCAATCGGAGCATGAGCGCTATCTTGCTGAGGAATACTGCCGACGCCCCGTAATTGTCTATGATTATCCCGCTGCCATCAAAGCCTTCTATATGCGCCTCAATGACGATGGCAAAACCGTGGCGGCAATGGATGTCCTCGCACCCAAAATTGGCGAGATCATTGGCGGCTCTCAGCGAGAAGAACGCTTTGATGTGTTGCAGGAGCGAATTGTGACCCAAGGCCTAGATCCTGCCCCCTACTGGTGGTACTTGGATTTGCGTCGCTATGGCAGTGTGCCCCACGCCGGCTTTGGCCTTGGGTTTGAGCGGCTCGTACAGTTTATGACGGGCATGGACAATATCCGCGATGTCATTCCCTTTCCACGGACGCCGGGCAATGCCGAGTTCTAGCCCAGGCGCGGCGGTTCGCCAAAGAGGATAATTGAGGTTTGCAGCTCTCGGATGACTTGGGTGGTGATGTCACTCACCGCCAGCCCACCTGCTGTGCCACGCCGAATCGAACGCATTAAAACCAAGTCATAGAGTCCTGCTTCTTCGAGGATGGTCCTGGGAATATCACTACTAGCAACGGTTTTAATGTGCACGTCAAGGAGACTTGCTCCCTTAGCTTCCTGTAGAATCTGGCGCAAATCCTCCTCAAACTGCGCCATTTGTTCATAGGGTGTGTTTTGCAGGGCCACGTGCAGCAGCATCACCTTTGCTTGACTGGCACTGCCAAGGGCTTGGGCAAAACTAATAATCCGTAGAGTTCTTGGGCTGAGATCTCGGGTCGGCACCAAAATTGAACGGATATTCTCCGGATCATCCAATAGGCGAGTAATGGCCACAGGACAGGGGCTTGACCAGAGGACGCGGTCAATGATGCTGCCAAAAAGCTGGGCGCGCCAACTACTAGTTTCTGGCCAGCCCAAGACAATGAGACTCGCCTCCTGTTCACGACTAAAGCGACTAATCCCGAGGGCAATATCTTCATCAATACGGATGGCAGTGGTTGTCTCGACGTTGTAGGGTGCCGCCAGTTCAGCGGCGCGGCGCAGCAGTTTGCGAGAGCGACGGAGCTTGGTATCGAGGCGGGGATCATTCATGTGCACTTGGCAAGGAATAACCGCAACTGCCACAACTCGCCCCGCCTCATGATGGGCTAGCAGTGCCGCCAATTCCATGAGGGGGCGTTGGGTTTGGGGATTGTGGATGGGAACGACGACAGTAAAGGTGTGGGGCTGGGGATCCTCGTGGCCATCCCACCACGTTGCCAGTTCCTCAATCTCCTCCTGCTCGGGCTGGGGAATTGGCAGCCGACTGGCAGCGCGTGCTGTAACCAGCGGGCCAAGAATTGAGGTGACCACCATTAGCACCAGCACGCTGTTGAGAATGTCTTGGGTGAGAATCCCCTCCTGGAAGCCGACTAGGGTTGCCGCCAAGGTGGCCGCCACCTGAGGCAAAGACAACGACCACATTGTCAACATTTCCATTGAGGTGTAGCGATACCAGCGGGCAGCCAGCCAAGCCGCAATGAACTTGCTGCCAATGAGACCGACGACAATGGCAACCGTAATGCCAATGGAGGCGAGGGTCTTGACAAAGGCAGGAATGTCAATCAGCAGCCCCATGTCCACAAAAAAGCAGGGGATAAAGAGGACACCACCGATAAACTCAACTTTTTCCTTGACGGGACTGTCCTCGAGAACATCATTGACGGCTAAACCGGCTAAAAAGGCACCGACAATCTGCTCAATGCCAATGATTTCGGCACCGATGGCAGCAACGAATAATGTCAAAAGAATGAAAAGGAATTGCTTCCCCTGAGCATCGTGCGATCGCCGGAAAAATTGCTTACCAATGCGGTCAACCCCCCACAGAACTAGAAAGCAATACAGACCAAGGGCAATCAATTGGTTGAGGAGAGTCAGCACCGTGAATTCACCGCGGTTAATGCCCACGCAGATGGCCAGCACCACCAGCGCTGCGGTATCGGTAAAAATGGTTGCGCCAATCGTAATGGTCACGGCTTCATTGTGCACAACCCCCAACTGCCGCACAATTGGATAGGCCAAGAGGGTATGGGAAGCCAGCAGTGAGCCAATGAGAAGCGAGCCATTCCAATCAAAACCAAACCAGTGGCCAATGGTGAATCCGGTTGCCAGGGGGACAATGAAGGTCAAAGCACCGAACAACAAAGAGCGATCGCGAGTTCTGCGAAAATGGCTCAGATCAATTTCTAGCCCCGCCACAAACATTAAATAGACTTTGCCAATGCCTGAGAGGAGTTTGATGGTGTCGCTGTCGTGTTCTAGGAACTGTAGCCCATTGGGTCCAAGCAGCACACCAGCCAACAGCAGACCCACGAGCCCCGGTAAGCGCAGCCGCTCAAACACCGGCGGAATGGTTAAAATGACAGCCAAAAGAACCATAAAAATAAAAATGGGGCTACTAGTGTTCATGGCCGCAATCTACAGGTGACTTTAATGCCGGTGACTTTAAGGATACACAGTACCTACTGAGCCTGAAAATAACGGCCAATGGTTTCCACGTCCTTATCGCCGCGTCCTGAACAGTTAATGACAATGCGGGGCTGCCCCGTCAATTGAGGGCATAGGGTTTCCAGATAGGCTAAGGCATGGGCGGTTTCAAGGGCAGGGAGAATCCCCTCCAACTGAGCTAGGCGCACACAGGCAGCCACCGCCTCAGCATCGGTGACACTGTAGTATTCTGCCCGACCAATGTCCTTGAGGTAGCTATGCTCTGGCCCCACCCCTGGATAGTCTAAACCGGCGCTGATGGAGTGGGCCTCAATCACCTGACCATCGGCATCCTGCAATAGATAGCTCATGGCGCCATGGAGCACTCCCACTTCGCCTTTGGTGAGGGTGGCGGCATGGTGACCGGTGTCCAGCCCTTGCCCTGCCGCTTCCACACCAATTAAGCGCACTTGGGGTTCTTCAACAAACTCATGGAAAAGTCCCATCGCATTGGAGCCACCGCCAACACAGGCAAGGAGAATATCCGGCAGACCGCCCCATTTCTCAAGACACTGCTGGCGGGTTTCAGCCCCAATGACGGCGTGGAATTCCCGTACTAGCATTGGGTAGGGATGGGGGCCTGCCACTGAACCCAAGATGTAATGGGTGGTTTCAACATTGGTCACCCAATCGCGAATTGCTTCTGAGGTGGCATCTTTGAGAGTTCCTGTGCCGGCACTGACGGGGGCCACTTCTGCTCCCAATAGACGCATCCGCAACACATTTAACCGCTGCCGCTCCATATCCTGCACCCCCATATAAATCACACATTGGAGGCCAAAGCGGGCACACACCGTTGCTGTGGCTACCCCATGCTGACCGGCACCTGTTTCGGCAATAATGCGCTGTTTGCCCATGCGCTTGGCCAGGAGCACTTGCCCGAGGGCGTTGTTGATTTTGTGGGCACCTGTATGGTTGAGGTCTTCCCGCTTCAGATAGATTTGGGGCTGGGCTTGATCATGGGCATAGTGGGCGCTGAGACGTTCGGCAAAGTAGAGGGGACTTGGGCGACCCACATAGTCTTGGAGGAGTTGCTGCAATTCTGCTTGAAAGTCAGGGTCTTGGCGGTAGTGGGCAAAGGCCGCCTCCAATTCACTGAGGGCGGGCATCAGCGTTTCAGGAACATATTTGCCACCAAAGCGACCAAAGCGACCCCGGGAATCGGGGCGAGCAGCAGCACTGAGGGCAGCAGAGGGGGCAACAGTCACGGGCAAATTCCTTTCTTTATTAAGGGTTTCTTATGCGATTGTGCCACGTTACGGGCGGCAACGGCGGGTGGTGCCCAAGGGATTGAGCCACTCCAATAGGCAGGCCTCAAGAACTTGCATTTCGGGAAAGAGACTTTGCTTGAACCACTGGCCGAGGGCATCCAAGGGAGAAAATTCTGCACCAACTTGCCACTTGAGGTTTTGGCTAAGGGGGGTGAGGTGATTCCCCGGTAGCCTGAGGGCAGTGACCATATCGCCAAATTTAGCTCTGAGGAGACTGCGCAGGCGCGCCGTTTGGTCAATGTCATCATCCTGGAAGCGAATCAGGAGGTTGCGGCGCACGGGATAGCGCTCTTGAATGAGCTGTTCGGTTTCGGTTGGGCTGGGGGTGAATTCAACACCGACGGGGGTCAGGTTTTCCATCCAAGGAATGGATTGACTGGCGGGGTAGTTGTTGAAGGCTATGAACATATTCCCAGCCCGATCGCCATCGTAGAGGCTATTGATCAACAGGTGGAGCTTGCAGCCCATACTGTGCCCTAGACCATAGATGGGCAATGCTGGCGGGTAGCCTTGGCGGTACACCAACCAATCAAGGGCATACTCGAGCTTATTGAGGGCATCGAGGGCGATCGCCCCATGATCAAAAGTATTCACAAAGGGTGTGGCAATAATGCCATAGCCAGCCTCCGCTAGGTGCTCCAATAAGCGCCGATAGGTCAATTGCGGTGCCGCTGCCACAAAGGCTCCCCCCAGAAAGTGAATCCACCCCAAGGGACGCTGGGGAATACACAGCCAATTGCCGCGAACCTCTTGCCACTCCAAAATCCAATCACTCCAAAAATGCCTAACTGACTGTAATCTAGCGAATACGGGAAATACAGTGGTACAGGACACGTGATGATTGCAACAGTGATTGGGATAGGGGCAGCCGCCCTAGGATCCCTAGCCCTTTTGGGGGCGATCGCCCTGGAATGGCGGTATCGCCAGCGGCCAGCCCATCCCCTGGAAGTGATCCGTGCTACTTGGAATCTAGAAATCTACGAGCCAACCCACTACCGTTTTGTTGGGCTACTGGGGTTGAGCAATCCCCACCGCGGCCTTGAGGTGATGGTGCCACAGTTGCAGGCAGAGGTGGTGTTGCTGTCTGATGGCAGCGTGGAGGGCATTGAAACGCATGTACAGGTTATCCCCCGCCACCCGGAGCCAGAGTTCCCGCCCCGTGCCGATGGCTATTGGTTTGCCTATATTGTCAAGTCCACAAAGCAGACAAATGTCGAGATTTGTGTGGATTTGCAGGGAATTGGCGTGAGCGAGGTCAAGGCGGCTTGGGTCAAGATTCACTACGTTGCCTATGGCCCCCATGGTCGCTTCCTGAAAACCCATCATGAATTTATCCCCCTGAAATTTCCTGCCAAGGGAGATACGGGTGTGTGGCGGCAGGCAGAGGGGGCGGCGGTACTACCCATTCGCACCCATTTACTGACGCCCTTGGACATTCTCCCCGAGGTGCTCAATCGCTACGTCATGCCCCATGCCCAACCGGGAGATATTGTTGCCATTGGTGAAACCCCCATTGCCATTATTCAAGGCCGTCTTAAGGATCCAGCCCAACTGCGCCCCGGCTGGGTAGCAACGCGGGTCTGTCAATTCTTTCTACCCACCTCCAGTTTGGCCACAGCCTGTGGCATGCAAGCCCTAGTTGAAGAGGTGGGAGAGTTGCGGGTGCTGTTGGCTTTTGTTGGGGGAGCGATCGCCAAAATCTTTGGCCACAAGGGCGGTTTCTATCAATTGGCTGGTGAGCAAGCTCGCCTCATTGACGACGTCACCGGCACGCTGCCCCCCTACGACCAATTTATTGTCATGGGACCTGCCAACCCCCAAGCCATCGTAGATGATCTGGCGGCCCAAACTAGCCTTGGCGTAGCCATTGTTGATGTCAATGATCTAGGAGCAGTCAAAGTTCTGGCCGCAAGCAAAGGGGTTTCCCATGAGCTGCTGATCAAAGCCTTAAGGAAAAATCCCGCCGGCAATGCCGATGAGCAAACCCCCCTTGTGCTAATTCGGCCTTCCCAGTGAAGTGGTTTCTAT
>NZ_DVDW01000032.1:0-38290 GCF_015296045.1 Thermosynechococcus sp. M3746_W2019_013
AATGTATCAGCAGATCAGGCATTGACCTTAGGGCTCTTGGGCTGCAATCAAGAGTGCACAGCAGCTAAAGCCGATGACAAGTGGAAACAAAGACTGCAGCCAGCCACTCAAGCCCGTGGTGACTAGAGCGATCGCCAGTGCCAACATCTGTAGGCGTCGTTGCTGCGGTGAGAGGGCAACCGGCAGTTCAATGAATTGCAACCCCTCCGTGGGCAAGGGTAGGGGCATCACTCCCCCCGGCGGAAATGCCCAATACTGGTACTGCTCAATGAACAGATCGGTCCAGCCGTGTTCTTGGCACCAGGCCACTGCGGACTGATAGGAGTATTTGAGTAGCTGCAACGAAGGATGACGATCCATAGGGGCACTGGTAAGGGCAAGACAATCAACATCTCTATTGAGAACATAACAGAACTAGGAAATCTGTTTGGAAGGCTTGTAGTAACTCTTAATCCTTTTGCTTGGAAGAAAATTAAGATTCCCCAAATGAAGTCGGCAGATATGCAGATATACTGAAAGATAGAGTTGTCTCAGAAAGGAATACGGTTCATACACACCTGATCGTTCCTGATCCTTGCAGCCCATTACGTAAAGAAATGTTTATTTATGTTTTGCAGTGAGGGGTGTTGTTAAGCCTTTAATTCATGGTTGTCAACGATGATTAAGTTTTTCCGAAATCCCTATGAAGTCTTGATTTGCCGTGAATCTAACCCCATCATCAAATCCCTTAAAAATTTAAAAATTATCTATTATCTAGGAGACGGTCATGTTGTTGGAGGTGCCAACTGTACCCATCTCACCTGCTGCCTTGCTCCATAGCCTGTTAGAACTGCGGCAGGAAATTACTAAAGAGGGGGAAGCCCGTTTTCAAGAGTGGCAACCAAAAATTAAGCGATCCGAATTTATACCTAGTGCGCGCAATCTTGCCTACTATTTGGCCTTGCGCTGGCGGGATCTACGGGCAATGCAAATGGCCTTGATGCCTTGGGGGTTATCGTCCTTGGGACGGATTGAGTCACGGGTGCTCCCCAATTTGGATGCGGTGATCAATACCTTGGGTGCCCTTTGTCGTGCCCATGAGTCACTGCCGCCGCGCCCACCCCTTGATGCTTTTTTTGCGGGCGATCGCCAACTGCGCCGCCAAACGGCGGAACTCTTTGGCCCAATTCGTGGCAAGCGCCATGTGCGGATTATGGTGACACTCCCCACCGAAGCGGCCACTGACCGGCAATGGAGTATTACGCTCCTGCGCAAGGGAATGAACTGTGCTCGCATCAACTGTGCCCATGATGACCCTGCTACTTGGGAAGCGATGATTGAGCATCTGCGCGCGGCAAGTCACATTACGGGTCAACCCTGCAAAGTTCTCATGGACTTGGGGGGACCGAAACCCCGCATTGCTGCGACTTGGCCGGCAACGGTGCGCGTCCACGGTGGCGATCGCCTGCGACTGACAACAGAAATTTGCCCTGATGGCGGCCAGATACCGCAATTCACCTGCTCCTTGCCAGAAATTTTGCCCCAATTAGAGGTGGGGCAGCGGGTTTGGATTGATGATGGCCACATTGGCGGTCGCATTGTCAGCAAAGATGCCCAAGGGGTAGAACTCACCATTACCCACTGCAAGGAAGGGCAGCGGCTGAAGGTGGCCAAGGGCTTGAACTTCCCCGACAGTGATTTGCGCCTGTCTCCTTTGACCGACAGCGATCGCGAGCATCTTGCCTTTGCTTGCCGCTATGCTGACATCATTGGCTACTCCTACGTTCAGTCCGCTGAGGATATTGCCCTACTGCAACGGGAAGTGGCGCATTGTGGTGGCGATCGCGCCGACCAGATGGGCATCATTGCCAAAATTGAGACCCCGAAAGCGATTCGAGCACTGCCAGAAATGATCATTCAAGCGGCGGGTCGACAACCCTTTGGTGTCATGATTGCCCGGGGCGATCTCGCTGTTGAAATTGGCTACCAACGCTTGGCGGAAATGCAGGAGGAAATCCTCTGGATCTGTGAAGCGGCCCATGTTCCTGTGGTGTGGGCCACCCAAGTCCTTGAAAACTTAGTCAAAAAAGGCGTGCCCTCCCGTGCCGAAATCACCGATGCAGCCATGGCGGAGCGAGCGGAGTGTGTCATGCTCAACAAAGGTCCCTATGTAGGGTTAGCAGTGGATATTCTCGACGATGTCCTTGCCCGCATGGAAGCGCACCAGCAGAAGAAAACACCGCAACTACGGGCACTGCACTCGTGGCACCCCTACGAGACCATTGGGCGCCCATAAACCTGTGATTAACCCTTAGAGAAAATGCTGGGGCGAATTTTATCCCCGTCCCGCAGGGGGCGACTTGCGCGGACAACATAGCGATCGCCGGCCTTGAGGCCACTGAGGATTTCCACTTGGCCCTGCCGCCGTTGGCCAAGGGTGACCTGCCGCTCCTGCACGCGATCGCCAACCACCACAAAGACGCTCCCCTGCCGTGAGGAGAGTTGCCCCTCCTCAAAGCCACCGAGGGCGGATTGGGGAATCATTAAGCGCGGCGCATTCGCTCCTTGGAAAGCCACCCGTGCCAGTAAACCACTGCCCAAGCGTTCATCGGCATTGTCAATCACCACTTCCACAGGAATCAGACGGGCAGCGGCAGCGGCAGGTGAAATTCGGGTAATCCGTCCTTCGTAGGTGCGATTGGGCACGGCATCAAAGGTGACTGTCGCCCGTTGGCCGGGGGCTAATCTAGCCAATTCCCGTTCTGAGACTTCCACGACAACCTTGAGTTGGCGAATATCGCCAAGGCGGAGAACTTCCCCCCCCGGTTGCAGTAGGTTGCCCACTTCCGTGAGTCGCTCTAGCACCACGCCATTGAGGGGCGATCGCAGGAGAGCTTGATTCAACCGTGCTCGTGCCTGTTGGACAAGGGCGGTTTGGGCCTGTACCCGACCCTGGGCAACGGCCACTCCCTGTTGAGCTGTCACCACCTCTGCTTCGCGGGAACGTAGTACCTGCCGTGCTGTTTGCGCCGTTGTGCGTGCCTGTTCTGCTGCTTGTGCTGAGACGGCGCCATCCCGCAGCAGGGCTTCCAGGCGGCGGGCATCGCTTTCTGCCTGGTGGAGGGTAAGACGGGCTTCTTCGACAGCCGTGCGGGCACGATTGACGGCGGCTTGGGCTTGGATCACTTCGTTGCGGCGGGCAGCCAGTTCTGCTTCTGCTTGAAAGACGGCGTTTTTCAGGACAACGGGATCCACCGCCGCCAGCAGTTGCCCCGGTTGCACGCGATCGCCCACATCCACGCCTAGTCGAATCACTTGACCTTCCACCTGCGATCGCACCATCACTTCACGGTAGGGGCGAGTGGTGCCCGTGAGGGTTGTATCGGCCTCTAACTGGGCCAAGCGTGCCACAGCCACATCGACAGCCACTCCGTCACGTTCTGGACGCGCAACCGCTGGCGATTCTAAGCGACCCATGGCCGACTGGCATCCCCCCAAGAGCACCGCGATCGCGATCGCCCCCAGCCATTGTTGCTTCGCCATCATCTGCCTGATCATCTTGCCAACTGCTGCCGATAGCCTATCACACTGTCCCCAACTGCATCAGTAACACCTCCCAGGCAAGCCGAGGTTGAACGTACTGCTGCAAATACTGACGGGCACGCTCCAATTGCTGAAGCACCAGAACACACCGAGGGAAGTCTCTTCGCTGCCAAATTTGCTGCTGCATTAGACTGAGGAGCCAGAGCTGCCGTTCCACATCGAGGGATTGAGTAATCTCCCGTGCCAATTCCAAAGCCGTTTGCAGAGGTAGGGGGACAGTCAACTGTTCACCGAGGTGGCGAAACGCCTCAGGAATCTCTTGCCATGTTTGCCACGCCTGCAGAATTGCCCCCGGAGACCCTGCTCCCAAGTCCAGGAGGGCGGGAGTGACCTGATGCCAAAAGTCAGGGGGGGCCACCTGTCGCAGCACCTGTTCGACCTCCTGACGACTCAGGGGATAGAAGGGAATTTTCTGACAGCGGGAAACAATCGTATTCAAGAGTGCCGACGGGCTAGGGGCAATCAGAATCAAGGTGGCCTGCCCCGGTTCTTCGAGGGTTTTCAGCAGGGCATTGGCGGCGGCTTCGTTCATGGTTTCAGCCTGGGTCAAGACCACTAGCGATCGCGGCGCGCGCATGGGTGGTTGGCTGAGGTGACGACTCAGTTGGCGAATTTGCTCTAGACGAATCTGGGGGGCACTGCGGGGAATCTCCTTGTCAGCCGCCAGCAGTTGGCGACGGGTGTAGAGTGTTCCTTGGACACTGTAGGTGGGCTCCATCCAGAGGACGTCGGGGTGGTTGCTAAGATCCCTGGCCTCATTGAGAATTGCTTGTAGAAAACAGCGGGCAGTGAGGGCACGGCCTACCCCTTCGGGTCCAACAAAGAGATAGGCGGGGGCAATGTGCCGGCGATCGAGGGCATGGATCAGGAGTTGAATGGCGGTTGGTTGACCAATGACGGGACGAAACCAATTCATGGCTTGGGGAAATGGGCTTCAACATAGGCAATGGCACTGGAGCGATCGCTGACAAGGCCATCGAGCATCGCCGATCGCAGGGCAAGGAGAATTTGCCGCAACTGCGGTCCACGGCGGTAACCCAACTGTTGCAGATCATGGCCATTCAAGGGCGGCTTTTGCAGGCGCCACTGCCAGAGATACTCCCGCAGTAGGGTGACCTCTGCTAGGGCTGCTGCACTGCCCTCTGCTTGCAACACCGCTGCCAACAGCACAATCAGCGGTAGGGGGTGGCTCTCCAAAAACCTCCAGTGGTGGCTGCGCTGTGGCGTTGTCTGCCGCAACGTCTGCCATTCCTGCTGGAATTGAGGAAAAGTATCGAGCCACTCACAGAGGTGCTCCCCCAGTTGGAGTTGACGCGCGATCGCCCCCGCTGTGGGCACGGTCACAATTAAGGCCAAAAGTTCTAGCTCCCACAGGGGAAAGGTTTGCCACTGCCGCCGCTCAGGAATCTCTGGCCACCACTTCCAAACCAACTGCAAGCGCCCCTTGGCCGCCTCATCAAAGGTGACTTGGCGATCCAAACACTCAAGGGCACGCAACTCGGCGAGTAGCGTCAAGGCCCGCTCACCGCCAAAGTGCTCGTTTGGAGCAAGGGGCAGTTCAAGGATGTGGCGCAGTTCGTTGCGCAGTCGACTTTGTAGGGAAGGCCGTTTTGAGGTGGGGCGATCGCGGGTGGCAAAGACACCGCTGGTGAGGGCATATTCAATGTACTGGCGGGTTTGCGGCTCCAACTCAAATCCCAAACGTACAGCAAAACGCACAGCTCGAAAAATGCGCGTTGGGTCTTCAATAAAACTATTGGGGTGGAGAACCCGAATCAGTCCCCGCTCTAAATCCTCCTGCCCACCAAAAAAATCCAGAACCTCCCCGTGGCGCGGTGGGGTAAGGCGCATGGCGAGGGCGTTGATGGTAAAGTCGCGGCGGTAGAGATCTTGGCGAATCGAACTGGCGGCCACTTCTGGATGCGCGGCCGGATAGGGATAAAACTCACTGCGGGCAGTGGCAATATCCACGGCAAACCCCGCTAAAGCTGATGCCTTCGGCCAATGGAGTGTTGCCGTTTGAAACTGACCGTAAATCTGTAAATCGGTTTCTGAGTAAAGCGCATGGAGTGCTTGCGCCAAATGCACCCCAGCGGCCTCCTCCTGCTGTACCCCATCTACCACCAAGTCAAATTCCCGTGTGGGTAAATGGTGATTCCCCTGGGCAATCGCCAAGAGCAGATCTCGCACCGCGCCGCCCACGAGGTACAGTTGCCAGCCACGCTCCCTGGCGATCGCTGCCGCCCGCTGTAGCAGTGTCCACAGTTGCTCCGGCAGCCGCTGTTGCAGTGCCTCGTAAAGGTTTAGGGTTGGCAGCGGGCACACTGTTTCCCGGTTGCGGTTGAGGGCATAGAGGTGGCGTAGGACATCGGTACGAGTGACAATCCCGACGAGGTCGCCTTGATCATTCACCACTGGTAACCGCCCAATATCGTACTGCACCATTAGGGCTTGAATCTCCGGCAGCGGTGTGGTGGGGGAAATGGTGCGCACCGGCGCTTTCATATAGCCTTTGACCGGGGCATGGGCAAATCCATGGTGCAGGGCCACATCCAAATCCCGCCGTGAAATAATCCCCTGAAGTTCTCCTTCGGCACTCACCACCGACAGACCAGAGTGGCCATAGCGCAGCAAGACGCGGTGGGCATCGGCAATGGGGGTTTCTGGACGGACTGTGCGTACCGGCGAAGACATGAGTTCGGCAGCGGTGGGAGGATGGGGAATCTGTTCCCTAAGGCGAGTAAATAGTTCCTGGAGCATTGCCTCTGGCGCCTCTGTGGTCACCGTCACAGCTGCGGCTTGGGCATGACCACCGCCGCCCAGGGGAGCAAGCAAATGCGCAACATTGACGTTGGGAATGTGACTGCGGGCAATAATGGCGAGATGATGTTGGCGATAGGAGTGCCCAAGGAGAATGGCATCGCACTCACTGAGATCCGCCAATTGGGTGATGAACCGTGAGAGGCCAGGGAGATACTCCGCCGTATGTAGCAATACCCAGCCCAGCCGATAGCCCTGATGAACCACTTGCTGGAGATTGGCCCAGGCCTGCCGCAGTAGCGGCTGTAAATTTTCGCTCAAACCTTCCGCGCAATAGGTGGCGATCGCCCGCTGATTTGCCCCTTGGCTCAACAGCCATGCTAAGGCCTGCACATCCCGCACCGTGGTTTGCTCAAAGGTTAGGGAACCCGTATCGGCGTGAATCCCTAGGGCCAGGACAGTCGCTTCTGTAGGCGTCAGGCTAATCTCTGCCGCCTGCAACTGTTCGCAAACAATGGTGCTGGTGGCTCCAACAGGTTCTAACCATTGCTGCTGCGAGACAATGTCCCCCCTCATCTCCAAATGGTGATCGTACAGACCAATTTGTACTTGGGGTTGATCCAGCCATCCTGCCGCTTGCCCCAACTGGCGACGCCACTGCGTATCCACCACCCAAATCTGCCGCAATTGGCTGGGGTCAACGGCCCTTGCTTCAATGAGAGGGTATTCATCGCGATGGTAGGCCAAAAACTCCCCCACCTTAGGATGGGTACCCCCCGTCAAGACAATTTTCGTCCCTGGATGAAGGCGCGTCAGACCAACGGCTGCCCCAAGGGTGTCAAAATCAGCAATTTGATGACAAAGAACAACATTCATCAGAACTTCCGCAAGGGGGCACTAGCGACAGTTGTGAGCTGGCACTACCCTGTATCCAGTCTGCGGCAAGTTGTGTTCAAGCAAAAGGATAAAAATTAGTAGAGAAAAGGAATCAGTTTTTTCACCGACTGCCGATAGGTTGAGTAATCCTTAAACTTTGTCGATAGCCACTGTTCCTCTTGAGCCGCCTTGCGGTCAAAGAAAATAAACAGGGCGATCGCCCCCAGACCATGGGAAAGGCTCATTTGCCAGACGCCATAGGCCAACGCTAAAAAAATCACACTGCTATAGATGGGATGGCGCACCCAAGCATAAACCCCCGTCGTCACTAACTGACTCTCCTCCTTGGGATGGGGTAAGGGCGTCAAGCTGTTCCCTAGGTGAAACACGCCAGCAATACCTAGGCCAAGGCCAATCAGCCCCAAGCCAAGGGTCAGACCTAGACGCACTGCAAAAGGTGGGCGAGCCATTTGTACCACCGGCAAGAGAATAAAGCCAATACTGAGCACGGTTTGCCCAAGCACCCAAAACTCTCCCCGCTGGTTGCGCCACCAGTCTTTGCTGAAGCCCCACTCTTGCAGTTTATTCACCTTGGTTACCGCTCTCCGTGGATATTTCGGATATTTCAAATTGTAGCGATCCTGTAGCGATCGCAGGGTTACTCCACAGGGGGCAATAATTTTGTGGCTTTAGCAGCGGCTTTTTTCGCCTTTGTTTGGCCACTTCCCAGTTTGCCGAGGGATTCTTGGAGCGTTCCCATCGGACAAATCGCACACCACGCCCGCTGATTAAAGATCACCCCCAAGAGAATGGCAACAATGGAGGTAACGACGCACATATTGACAAAGAGACCACCCACGGCCATCCAGTTGCCCCATGCCAACGTCATGCGAATGGCAAAAACGGTCATGATGAAGCTAAACACAGCCCAACGAAAACTCTGTTTTTTGAAGAGTTTGGGATAGGGACGGTGGGGACTAAAGTGATAGAGGACAATGTCTAGGAAGGCGCCACGCGGGCAGAGGTTACCACACCAATAGCGGCTCCGAAAATAGGCCAGCACAGGAATTCCCAGCATCATTGCCAGCATCAGGTACCCCAACCACGGATACCAGAGGCCACCGATCGCAATTAAGAAAAAGAGCCAAATGGTTGCCCACTGACTAGGCTTGCCCCTCAGTGATCGCTTCATAGGATGGCTACCATACAGTTTTATATGCTTATATGAATATAAGGTTATTTAGAAGAAAAAGTCAAGGCCCAGATGCCGTGCCTTCATGACTCTTTAATGTTCTTTACGTTATGTTCTTTACGGTGTTAGGCCAGTAGCTATGCGTGCCGCTCTAGGGCCAATTGCACCAAACGATGGACCAATTCTGGGAAAGACACGCCACTGGCCGCCCACAGTTGCGGGTACATGCTCAGGGCGGTAAACCCCGGCAGCGTATTCACTTCATTGATCAAGACTTCCCCAGTGCTTGGTACATAGAAAAAATCAAAGCGAGCTAAGCCAGCGGCATCGAGGGCCTGAAAGGCTTGCAGGGACATGCTGCGAATTTGCTCACTCACCGCCGGGGGAATCTCCGCAGGGATATGGAGCTGAGCGCGGCCATCGGTGTATTTGGTTTCGTAGTCGTAAAACTCACTGCTGTAGGTAATCTCCCCCACCACTGAGGCTTGGAGTTTATCATTGCCGAGCACAGCACACTCGAGCTCACGGGCAACCACAGCCGCTTCCACAATAATGCGGCGATCCAGTTCGGCAGCGGCCTCAAGGGCCGTTGTCAGTTGTTGGCGATTTTTGGCTTTGGAGATGCCCACCGAGGAGCCAAGGTTGGCGGGCTTAACAAAGCAGGGATAGCCCAATTCGGTTTCAATGCGATCGCACAAATGATTGTAACGACAGGGATCTGACCACAGGTCACTGCGCTGAAGTGCCACATAGCGCACTTGGGGTAAGCCGATTGCCCCAAAGACTGTTTTCATCAGAATTTTGTCCATACCAATGGCAGAGGCAGCTACCCCTGACCCCACATAGGGGCGCTGCATCAATTCCAAGAGTCCCTGAATCGTTCCATCTTCCCCATTGGGGCCATGGACAATGGGAAACCAGACATCAATGGTGTCAACCACGGCTGGAAACTGCCACAGGGAACTCTCTGATGCCGTGCCTTCAGGGATGCCAATCCGCTCTGTGTGCCGCCAGCGACCATCTTTTTGGATGTAGATGGGAATCACCTCATAGCGATCGTGATTGTCCCCCGCGGCAAAGGCTTGGGCGATCGCTGCCGCCGAGACCACCGAAACTTCATGCTCCCGTGAGCGACCTCCAAACAATAGCCCAACCCGCAGACGACCCATAGGACAAACCCGTGTGAATGTGACGGTTTCTTGGTACGATTTTCAAGGATTATACAAAGTTTGGGAGTTGCTATGGACGTGGGGCAAAAAGTGCGCGTCTGTCGAATTCGCGATCGCGTCGCCCAAGACATTATTCAAAAACTTGGCCAAGTGGGTCAAATTACTGGTTTTAAAATGACCGACGGCAGTGGGGTTGGCGTCGTTGTCACCTTTGACGATCGCTCCAGCACTTGGTTTTTTGAGGATGAAGTTGAACTCGTTGGCTAAGTCCTGCCCTGCCGCCTTTTTCACAGCAACTGAGCTGGGTCCATAGGGCCTTAGGTTGGCTCTCCCACAGGATCCCACTGAATCCGATAGAAAAAGGTTGCATTAGTGGTACGTTGTATTGTGGTGCGCTTGCACCAAAAGCTGCATTCCACTTTCAGTCTTGATCGCTGTGCCCCCTAGGGAGCGATCGCCCCTTGAAAAACGCAAATGAATTTACCTAGACAGTAGGCAAACGTCCATGGTCATATCAGCAGAACGAACCAATGTAGGCTTTATCACTCAGGTCATTGGACCGGTCGTTGACATTGAATTTCCCAGCGGCAAAATGCCCTCCATTTACAATGCCCTGCGGATTCAAGGCAAAAACGAGGCCGGCTTAGACGTCGCGGTAACCTGCGAAGTGCAACAGCTCCTTGGCGATAACCGCGTCCGTGCCGTTGCTATGAGCAGCACCGATGGCTTAGTGCGGGGGATGGAAGTCGTAGATACTGGCGCCCCCATCAGCGTGCCCGTGGGGACAGCCACCCTTGGTCGCATTTTCAACGTGCTGGGTGAACCCGTGGACGAAAAAGGTGCTGTCAATGCCACCGAAACCCTGCCCATTCACCGGCCTGCCCCCAGCTTTACGCAACTGGAAACTAAGCCCTCGGTATTTGAAACGGGCATCAAGGTGATTGACCTGCTCACGCCCTATCGCCGTGGCGGCAAAATTGGCCTCTTTGGCGGTGCTGGCGTCGGCAAAACCGTGATCATGATGGAGCTCATCAACAATATTGCCACCCAGCATGGTGGGGTCTCGGTGTTTGCTGGTGTGGGCGAACGTACCCGCGAAGGCAATGACCTCTACAACGAAATGATTGAATCGGGAGTTATTGATAAAGACGATCCCAGTAAGTCCAAAATCGCCCTGGTCTATGGTCAAATGAATGAACCCCCCGGGGCACGGATGCGCGTCGGGCTGTCGGGGCTGACAATGGCTGAATACTTCCGCGATGTCAACAAGCAGGATGTGCTGCTGTTTATTGATAACATCTTCCGTTTTGTCCAAGCCGGTTCTGAGGTGTCGGCGCTTCTCGGTCGCATGCCCTCGGCGGTGGGATACCAGCCCACCCTTGGTACGGATGTGGGCGCTCTGCAAGAACGGATTACCTCAACCACCGAAGGTTCGATTACCTCGATTCAAGCAGTCTATGTGCCGGCGGATGACTTGACCGACCCTGCTCCTGCAACGACCTTTGCTCACTTGGATGGGACAACGGTGCTCTCCCGTAGTCTAGCTGCAAAAGGGATTTACCCCGCCGTGGATCCCCTTGGCTCCACCTCCAATATGTTGCAGCCGGACATTGTGGGTGAAGAGCACTATCAAACGGCACGGGCAGTCCAAGCCACCCTCCAGCGCTACAAAGAGCTTCAGGACATTATCGCTATTTTGGGTCTTGATGAACTCTCTGAGGAAGACCGCCTGACGGTGGCACGGGCACGCAAAATTGAGCGCTTCTTGTCTCAGCCCTTCTTTGTGGCAGAAGTGTTTACCGGTGCCCCCGGCAAATACGTCACCCTCGAAGAAACCATCAAAGGTTTCCAGATGATCCTCAGCGGTGAGCTGGATGATCTGCCAGAGCAAGCCTTCTACATGGTGGGCAACATCGAAGAAGCCAAAGCTAAGGCTGAAAAACTGAAAGCCTAGGTGAGTACATGTCAATAGCGGGTGGGGTAGCCCACCCGTTCCTTCTTGAGTGACAAGGAATACATTATGGTGATGACTGTTCGGGTAATTGCGCCTGATAAAACTGTTTGGGATGCCCCTGCCGAGGAAGTGATTTTGCCTAGCACAACGGGCCAGTTGGGCATTCTCTCAAATCATGCCCCCCTCTTAACTGCTTTGGAAACGGGTGTCATGCGGGTGCGTCAAGACCGCGAATGGGTGGCGATCGCTCTGATGGGGGGTTTTGCCGAAGTTGAAAACAACGAAGTGACAATTCTCGTCAACGGTGCTGAGCGCGGGGACACAATTGACCTCGAAAAAGCCAAAGCTGAGTTTGCCGCAGCACAGGCCGCCCTCGCTCAAGCCGAACAGGGGGAATCCAAACAGGCTAAAATTCAAGCCACCCAAGCCTTTCGTCGCGCCCGTGCTCGCCTGCAGGCCGCAGGGGGCGTGGTCGAGATTTAGTTTTTTTCTAATTTTTTCTCATTTGATTCTCATTTGATGAAGTTCAAGACCTCCCCAACGGCTGACGGGGAGGTTTTTTTATTTAGCTGGCCTCCGCCGTTTGCTGCCGCAGGTAGGCGTGGATAAAAGGATCAAGGTCACCATCCATCACATCTTGAATGGCTGTCGTTTCCACCTCTGTGCGCAGGTCCTTGACCAGTTGATAGGGGTGGAAGACATAGTTGCGAATTTGGTTGCCCCAAGCCGCCTCAACAACATCGCCACGAATATCGGCAATTTCCTTGGCCTTTTGCTCTTGGGCAATCACCAATAGTTTCGCCTTGAGAATGGCAAGGGCTTTTTCCTTATTTTGCAGTTGCGATCGCTCCTGCGTGCAGCGGACGGCCAAGCCCGTTGGTTTATGGACAATGCGCACTGCCGTTTCCACCTTGTTCACGTTTTGCCCTCCCTTGCCACCACTGCGGGAAGTGGTAATTTCTAAATCGCTTTCGGGAATCTCAACCGTAACGGATTGATCCAGTTCGGGCATCACATCCACACCGGCGAAGCTAGTTTGTCGTTTGCCATTGGCATTGAAGGGAGAAATGCGCACCAGCCGATGGGTACCCTTTTCAGAACGCAGATAGCCATAGGCGTAGCGACCGCGAATTTCCAAGGTTGCCGACTTAATGCCCGCCTCCTCCCCTTCTGAAAGTTCTGCCAGATGGGTTTGGTAACCGTGGCGCTCCGCCCAGCGGGTGTACATCCGCAGCAACATTTCTGCCCAATCCTGGGCATCGGTACCCCCCGCCCCAGCATTGATTGTGAGAATGGCGTTGTTTTTGTCGTAGGGGCCACTGAGGAGTTGTTCTAGTTCCCAACGACTTAACTGGGTGTCTAACTCCCTAAGCAGCGTGGTTGCCTCTGTCACCAACCCTTCATCCGGTTCTAACTCCAGTAGTTCCAGGGCTGTTTCCACGTGTTCAATTGCTTTTTGCCACTGTTGGAGCTGGCTGAGGGTCTCCTTGGCTTCAGTGAGTTGTTGCAGCGTGGCTTGGGCTGTGGCCTGATCATTCCAGAGATCTGGCTGAGCGGCGGTGTGCTCAAGGTCATGAATCTTGGCCTTCAGTGCCGCTGGGTCAAAGATAGTCCTGGGTCTGACCCAGGCGATCGCGCAACAGGGAAAAATCGCGTTTGAGTGTGCTTAAATCAGTCATTTTGGGATGCAAAGAATGGGAATTCTATTGATATTTTACCAAAGCAGATCTACTGCAAATGCTGCTGCTATTGGCTGTGTCTAGGGCAGTTGAGGACGCCTAGGCAATAAATGTTAAAAGTTTCGCCCTTGCCCTAGGTCCCCTGCAAGTGTCACCATAATCCCTAGGTGAACTCTGGGGAAGCTAACCCATGGCCATCAAAAACTCGCCCGAAGTCCCGCGCAATCGTTGGATTGGCAATGCCTTACTCTTCCTCGGTTTGGGGTTTTTGCTCCTGAATATCTTCTTTCCCCAACTCTTTGCACCGCGCCCGCCCCAGGTTCCCTACAGTATGTTTATCCATCAGGTGCAAGAGGGGGAAGTGGCTCGCGTCTATCTAGGCCAAAATGAGATTCTCTATCAACTGAAGCCCGAAGGGAATAAACCACCCCAAGTTTTAGCAACCACTCCGATCTTTGATCTCGAGTTACCCAAGCGCCTCGAGGAAAAGGGAGTGGAATTTGCGGCTGCGCCGCCCCCCCGCAATAGCTGGTTGTTGAATATCTTGGGTTGGGTCATTCCGCCGATTGTTTTTGTCTTGATCCTTCAGTTCTTTGCCAGTCGCCAAGTAGGCGGTGGTCCCCAAGGGGTCCTCTCCATCAGTAAAAGTCGGGCCAAGGTCTATGTGGAGGGAGCAAACACCGGCATTCGCTTTGAGGATGTGGCTGGGGTTGAAGAAGCCAAAGCAGAACTGGTCGAGATTGTGGATTTCCTAAAAAATCCCCAACGCTATATCCAAATTGGGGCCCGCATTCCCAAGGGGGTGCTGCTGGTGGGGCCGCCGGGAACCGGCAAAACCCTGCTGGCCAAGGCCGTTGCTGGCGAAGCTAATGTACCCTTCTTCTCCATTTCGGGCTCGGAGTTTGTCGAGTTATTTGTGGGTGTCGGCTCTGCCCGGGTGCGGGATCTCTTTGAGCAGGCGAAAAAGCAAGCCCCCTGTATTGTCTTTATTGATGAATTGGATGCCATTGGTAAGTCCCGTTCCAGTGCCGGCTTCTATGGTGGCAATGATGAACGGGAGCAAACCCTGAACCAACTGCTCACGGAAATGGATGGCTTTGATGCTACGGGGGCAACGGTGATTGTCCTTGCTGCAACCAACCGCCCAGAAACCCTTGATCCGGCATTGCTGCGCCCCGGCCGCTTTGATCGTCAAGTCTTAGTGGATCGCCCCGATTTGAGTGGTCGTGAAGCTATTTTGAAAATCCATGCCAAAAAGGTGAAACTGGCCCCTGAGGTGGATCTGCACGCGATCGCTGCCCGCACACCGGGGTTTGCTGGTGCCGATTTGGCCAACTTAGTCAACGAAGCAGCTCTACTAGCGGCTCGTAATCAGCGGGAAATGGTGACCCAGCAGGACTTTGCCGAAGCCATTGAACGCATTGTGGCGGGTCTTGAGAAGAAAAGCCGCGTCCTCAACGACAAAGAGAAGAAAATTGTTGCTTACCACGAAGTCGGTCATGCCCTTGTGGGCTGTGCGCTGCCGGGCAGTGGTCGGGTAGAAAAGATTTCCATTGTACCCCGCGGCATGGCAGCGCTTGGTTATACGTTGCAGTTGCCGACGGAGGATCGCTTCCTCCTTGATGAGCAGGAACTGCGCGCCCAAATTGCCACGTTGTTGGGGGGGCGATCGGCAGAGGAGATTGTCTTTGGCACCATCACTACTGGAGCCGCCAATGATCTGCAACGGGCAACAGATTTGGCAGAGCGGATGGTGCGCAGCTACGGCATGAGCAAGGTTCTTGGCCCCCTTGCCTTTGAGCAACAACAGTCGAGCTTTTTGACAAATAATGGCATGATGCTACGGGCAGTGAGTGAGGAAACCGCTCAAGCCATTGATCGCGAAGTCAAAGAAATTGTTGAGTCAGCTCATCAACAGGCGCTCAGTATTCTTAAGGAAAACCGTGATCTTCTCGAAGCGATCGCCCAAAAACTCCTCGAAAAAGAAGTGATTGAGGGTGAAGAACTTCACGACCTACTGGCTCAAGTGAAAACCCCCGCCGCTGCCTGAGCAAGAGGGCTGCAAAAACCCAAAAAAAAGACCAGCGAATTACTGGTCATTCAGTCCAATGTTTTTGTCTCAGAGGAGAAGTTAAGGCGTACACAAAACGTGAGGACGATCCGAAAGCGGCACTGCCTTAGCTTCCCTTCTTCTTTCTATAATAATGTAGCCAGAGTCACAAAAATTCACATATAAAATCTTTAGGTATTTCTACTCAAACCCATAACTGCAGGTAATTGGTTTAGCGGCCACCCACGGTAATGGCATCCACTTTGATGTGGGGTTGACCCACGGTGACGTAGATACTACCGCTAATCGAGCCACAGAAACCAGGGGCAAGGGCAAGATCGTTGGCAGACATGGAAATCCGCTGCATGATTTCTTTGGCTTCGCCAATCAGTGTGGCTCCTTTGAGGGGGTGTTTGATTTGGCCATTTTCAATCCAGTAGGCCTCCTCAACAGCAAAGTTAAATTGACCCGTGGCACCGACGCTGCCGCCCCCCATGCGTTTACAGTAAATACCGCGATCAACGGAGGCAATCAGATCCTCTACAGTGTACTTGCCAGGAGCAATGTAGGTGTTGCGCATCCGCGAAGCGGCAGCATAGGTATAGCTTTGACGTCGGCCACTACCGGTGCGGGGGTGCCCTGTGCGCATTGAACCTGCGCGATCGCTCAGAAAATTCTTGAGGATGCCATTTTCAATCAGTAATGTGCGCTGCGTTGGCATTCCTTCATCGTCCATATCAATACTGCCAAAGGCACCGCTGGTAATTCCCTCATCCCAAGCGGTCAAGTTTTCATGGGCAATTTTTTCACCTTTTTTATCGGCAAAGGGGGTCGTCCCCCGTTCAATTTGAGTGGTTTCCAAGAGATGACCACAGGCTTCATGGAAGATCACGCCCCCAAATTGGTTGGCCATGATCACTGGGTAAGTGCCCGATTCCACGTAGTTGGCATAGAGCATTTTGCCCGCCGCTTCGGCAATGGTATCGGCTAAGGTGGTGTAGTCCCACTGGCGCAAAAAGTCTGGATTACTGGTATCGCCATTGCGCTCACCAATGGAAGCGCGGTGCTCGCCATCAGCACAGAGCACGGAGCCCACTGCCGACTGAGTGAGGCGAATGTCCCGAGCAAAGGTACCATCACTGGCGGCCACCATCACCTCTTGCCAATCGCGAAAATAACTGAGGCGACGGGATTGCAGATGTTGGGTTTTCTGGCGCAGGCGATCGCTGCCTGCTAGGAGAATATCGGCCACCTCAGCAATGGAACTACAGGTGGCCAGCCAGCTTTCCTTCTGGCCTTGGGCATAGTCCCGCAGCAGTTCAAGGTGAATTTCAGGTACATAGGCTTGGGGACTGGGTAAGAGCAACCCCATTAAGCCCAGGGCCTTTTCGAGGGCAGTGCGCAGCCCGTTGAAGCTGAGGTCATTGGTGCTCACGTAGCAGTCACGAGTACCCCGAAAAACACGAATACCCGCCCCTAAGCTCAAGCGCGGAGAAACACTCGTCAGGCGATCCTCCTCGACAAGGGTACTGAGGTAATGACTGCGCTCAAGGAAAATCTCAACAAAATCAGCGCCAGCCGCTCGTCCAAGGCCAAGGAGTGTGGCAAGGGGAGCTTCCCAAGAGCCAT
Organism: Thermosynechococcus sp. M3746_W2019_013; assembly: GCF_015296045.1. NCBI lineage: Bacteria > Bacillati > Cyanobacteriota > Cyanophyceae > Acaryochloridales > Thermosynechococcaceae > Thermosynechococcus > Thermosynechococcus sp. M3746_W2019_013. The sequence continues at coordinate 16,892 of NZ_DVDW01000032.1, forward strand.
CAAAGCGATCGCCTTCGGGGGAATAGCTAAGGTGGGCAAGATCCGCAGAACGAAGTAGCGTGGCTGGCATTGTTAACAATCACTTAACATATCCCCACTATAGCAAATTCCCCCTCGCAGCCTAGTTTTCAGCTTTGGCTAAAAAGGAGAGGTGGTAGAGGGTATCCTTGGCGGGGTGGGCTTGCACCTCTTGGAGTACCACCGTTCCCTGCCACGGCAGATCCGGGATCGAAAGCTGAATCGGAGTTTTCTGGGGACGGGCATCCCGCACCAACAATTCGGCGGCACGGGTATCCACCACCAGGGAAATCGAAGACTCGATGGTAGGGCCGTAGAGGACGGCAGGGATTTTGCCATTACGCCGCAGGGCATTGGGCTTGGCATCAGCAGGGCGTAGTTGCCCCTCAATCACTAAGGAACGAGACATCGCTGCAACTCCAATTAAGATAAAATCGGGTGGACTTGGGTGCCATCATCCTTGAGGAGTGCCCGTTTGGGGCCATGGATCGGATCCTCAACAATGATGGTTTGGCTGCGCTCTGCCCCCAGCGAAACAATGGCAATGGGAACAGACATAATTTCAGCCAAAAACTTAAGATAGTTCAATGCTGCCTTGGGCAGATCATCAAGGGAGCGACAATGACGGGTAGATTGCTGCCACCCGGGTAGGGTTTCATAGATGGGACGGCAGCGGGCAAATTTCAGGGCATTGCTGGGGAAATGTTCGCACCGCTCACCGTCAATATCGTAGGCCACACAAACTTTGATCTCTGGCAATTCATCCAAGACATCGAGCTTGGTAATTGCTAAGCAATCTAGACCATTAATGCGCACAGCGTAGCGGCCAATCACAGCATCAAACCAGCCACAGCGGCGCCGCCGTCCGGTTGTGGTACCGAATTCCGCACCGCGATCGCCCAAGAGTTCTCCCACCTCATCCAACAGTTCCGTTGGAAAAGGCCCTTCACCGACCCGCGTGGTATAGGCCTTGGCAACTCCAATGACGCGGTCAATCATCGTCGGACCAATGCCAGCTCCAACACAGGCACCCCCGGCCACAGGGTTTGAGGAGGTGACGTAGGGATACGTGCCGTGATCAAGGTCTAAGAGGGTACCTTGGGCCCCTTCAAAGAGAATGTTGCGCCGACGGCGGATGGCATCATCGAGGATGAGGGAACCGTCGACAATGTGCGATCGCAGCCGCTCACCGTAGGCAGAGTATTCTTCAATGATTGGCTGCGGTTCGAGGGGAGCCAGTCCGTAGAGCTTTTCGAGGATCAAATTCTTTTGGGCGATCGCCCACTCCAGCTTGGCAGCCAATTGATCCCGATCCAGCAGGTCCAGCATGCGGATCCCTGTCCGCTCCGATTTATCGGCATAGGTCGGGCCAATGCCACGTCCCGTGGTACCAATGCGCCGCGAGCCCCGCCGTTCCTCAGCAGCAATATCCAACTGGCGATGGTAGGGCATCGTCACATGGGCTGTTTCTGCAATCAGCAAATTCTCAGTGCTGACCCCCAACTGTTCCAGTTGTTCGAGTTCTTCAAGGAGCACCTTGGGATCCACCACCGTTCCTGCCCCAATGATGCACTGGGTATCGGGGTAGAGAATCCCTGACGGAATTAGGTGCAATTTCAGGGTCTGGTCTTTGACAACAATGGTGTGACCTGCATTGACCCCCCCCTGATAGCGGACTACCACATCGGCAGACTTACTCAGGAGATCGGTGATTTTACCCTTGCCTTCATCGCCCCACTGGGCACCAACAACGACGACGTTTGCCAAGTGATTTTCTTAACTCGTTAATTAACACAATCGTCTATTGTAACCCCTGCAGCAGATGCACACAAGCGCGCGATCGCAAAAATTTTCCCAGTGTCCTGCCCGTCCTAGGGGCGATCGTGCTACCATAAAAGATGCTTTGCATGCCGATGTAGCTCAGTGGTAGAGCACTCGATTCGTAATCGAGCGGTCATGAGTTCGAATCTCATCATCGGCTTGGTTAAGCTGTTTACAGCCGTCTGCCCGCGGGAACATACTGTGTTTGCCTACCTCAGAGGAACCGTTGTCGGCCATCAAGTGGAGGGTGGTCATCGTTCTGCCCTGATCCTAGAGGTGAATGGAGTCGGCTATCGCCTACTAGTGACGTCTCATCTTTTGCGGCAATACCCGCCGAGTGCTGAGGTGGTGCAGATTTTTACCCACCTCAGTATCCGTGAAGATCAGCTGCTCCTCTATGGCTTTGCCTCGGCAGCCGAGCGAGATCTCTTTCTCCGTTTGATCCGTGTCAATGGGGTTGGGCCGCAGATGGCACTATCGCTGCTGGATACACTACCCTTGCCAGAGCTTGTCCAAGCGATTGTTAGTGGCAATACTCGGCGTCTCAGCCGCGCACCGGGGGTGGGTCATAAAACCGCTGAGCGCATTGCCTTGGAACTCAAAGCTGCCCTGAGTGCTTGGCGACAGGAAACGGGATTGGCAACGACTCCCTCTGGCCTACCCACAGAGGCGATTCGTGAAGAACTGGAGTTAACGCTCTTGGCCTTGGGCTATAGCGATCGCGAGATTGAAGCCGCCCTCACTGCCGTCGGGCAAACGACCACCCTCCCTAAGAATAGTGATCCAGAGGCATGGCTACGGGAGGCAATTGCATGGCTAAGTGCCAATACATAGCTATTGCTGAGCCAATACCCCCCTTTAAACTAGCTGTAAAAAAGGGGGCAAGCAGCCCCCTATGAGTTGAATGAAAGATATTAATTTCCTAGGAAAACATGGGCAGGTGAGAATAGAGGGCTGCCCACAGGGGACTCCAAGGCCCAAGGTTGAGTACTAGAGCCGCAATCGCCACGGTGCTGCTGAGCCATGTCAGCCATTGGGAGTAGAGATTTGCCCCTTCCTTGCGTGTTTGCAGGTGTTCAACGGTTTGCTGAAGCTGCTCGACTTCTTGGTGGAGACCGGCAATTTCATGGTGTAACCCCTCAATTTCACAATCGCGATCGCTCACCGTGGCCTGGCAAGCCGCCAGCTCTGCTTCTTTTTCGCGGCAGGTGGCTTCCATTGTGGTTAAAGAAGCAATTAATCTCGACCTTTCACTGGCATATTCCTCTTCAAGGCTGCTGCTGCGCTGGTAGGCGGTTTCTAGCTCTTGGCGATAGCGATCGCAATTGTCCCGCAGGGCTTCGTTTTCCGCTTGGCTACTGTTGAGGGCATTCGTCAATTCTGCCACCTGCTGGCGATAGTCACTGACTTGAGTTTGCAGTTGCTGTTGCTGGTCCTCTAGCTCTTGACAGCGGTTTTGCAGCCATTCCACCTCTGAGCGCAATTGCTCAATTTCTTGGCGCTGGCGATCCCGCTCCTGTTCACTGCGGGTGACCCATTCCTTGAGCCCTTCGATACGCTGGGCCTGTTCGCCAACAATTCTGTGCAGGCGATCGCACTCTTCTTTCAAACGTTGGACAGAACCCTTGTACTGCCGCTGTACCCAAGCCCGCAAAAACGATAGGCCGGAGATGGTAAATCCAATCAGGGCATAGGTGCCCACCAGTGTATGACCCGTGGCCGACATCTGTAACATATTGAACCCCTGAACTTTAGTTGAATGTCAACGAAAAGCCGCAATTCAGAATATAGCCCTTTTCCCAAGGATGGAACCCGCCCAAAACAGCCAAAGCCGCTGTCGGACAGGTCTTTGTCTTTTTATCCTTTGGCGATCGCTCCCCTAGGCAGGCGCAGGGCGATAACTTTTGGGAATAAATGCAGAAACTTCTACTTCCTAGTCTAGCGAGGGAAAATGACTGCTGGGGTTAGCTTCTTGATAGCATTGGTAGAATAAGAATGCACTGGAATTTGCAAGGGGAAGACCAATGACTGAGGCAGCTGTATTGCCTATTCTGTTGATGGGGATTGCGAACTTTTTGCAGATCTACTTAATTATTCTGCTGATTCGCGTACTTCTGTCGTGGTTTCCTAATATCAACTGGTACAATTCGCCCTTCTCAATTCTGAGTCAGTTAACAGATCCTTACCTGAATATCTTTCGCGGTCTGATTCCTCCCATCGGGGGTCTTGACTTTTCGCCAATCATTGCCTTCTTCCTCTTGCAGTTTATCGTTCAACTGTTGGCGGGGTTCTCCAGTAGCGCCACGTTCTTTTAAACCACTTTCGGCTCATGAGGGTACAATCGCCATGTCAACGCTGCCTGCGTTTCAGGATGAATTTAATGTCATTGTTGTCGGTGCGGGTCATGCAGGCTGTGAAGCGGCCTTGGCAACGGCGCGGTTGGGCTGTCGTACCCTGTTGCTGACCCTCAACCTCGATAAGATTGCTTGGCAGCCCTGTAATCCTGCGGTGGGTGGTCCTGCAAAATCACAACTGGTGCACGAAGTGGATGCCCTAGGGGGCGAAATTGGGCGTGTCACCGATCGCACCTATCTGCAAAAGCGGCTCTTGAATGCCTCACGGGGGCCAGCGGTCTGGGCATTGCGGGCGCAAACGGATAAGCGCGAATACAGCGCCGTCATGAAACAGGTGCTGGAAAATCAGCCCAACTTGCTCCTGCGCGAGGGCATGGTCACGGATTTAGTCCTCGATGCCCATGACACAGTGATTGGGGTTGAAACCTACTTTGGCGTCGCCTTTCGCTGTCAAGCAGTGGTTCTGACAACGGGAACCTTCCTCGGTGGCCGTATCTGGGTAGGGAACAAATCCATGCCCGCTGGTCGTGCTGGCGAATTTGCCGCCGAGGGACTCTCCCAAACCTTAGCCCGCCTCGGCTTTGAGGTGGATCGTCTGAAAACAGGAACGCCTGCACGGGTCGACCGGCGATCGGTGGACTACAGCAAGATGGAACCCCAACCCCCGGATGAGCAGGTGCGCTGGTTTAGCTTTGATCCCACCGCATGGGTGGAAAGGCCACAAATGAACTGCTACTTGACCCGCACCACCCCTGAAACCCACCGGCTTATCCGTGAGAATCTCCACCTCACTCCTGTGTATGGTGGCTGGGTTGATGCCAAAGGCCCCCGCTACTGCCCCAGCATTGAGGATAAAATTGTCCGCTTTGCCGATAAAGAAAGCCATCAAATTTTCATTGAACCCGAAGGCCGCAATACGCCTGAACTCTACATCCAAGGCTTTTCTACGGGACTTCCAGAACCGCTGCAACTGCAACTGTTGCGCACACTGCCGGGGCTAGAAAACTGCATCATGCTGCGTCCGGCCTATGCGGTGGAGTATGACTACTTGCCGGCAACCCAGTGCTTTCCCACCCTGATGACCAAAAAAATTCAGGGGCTGTTTTGTGCGGGGCAAATCAACGGCACCACCGGCTATGAGGAAGCGGCAGCCCAAGGGATTGTGGCCGGAATTAATGCCGCTCGCTTTGTTCAGGGGAAACCAATGATCACCTTGCCGCGCCAAGGGAGCTACATCGGTACTCTTATTGATGATCTGTGCACGAAGGAACTGCGGGAACCCTACCGCATGCTCACTAGCCGCTCGGAATATCGCTTGGTATTGCGATCGGACAATGCTGACCAGCGGCTTACCCCCTTGGGATACGAGATTGGCTTGGTGAGTGAAGCCCAGTGGCAGGTGTTTCAAGCAAAACAGCAACGCCTTGCGGCTGAGAGCCAACGCTTGCAAACCACGCGCATCAAAGCCCATGAACCCATGGGCGAAGCGATTGTGGTCGCGACGGGTCAAGGGATTAAAGGTGCCATTGCCCTTGCTGAGTTGCTGCGGCGATCGGGGATACACTACGAGCTATTGGATCGCCACGGCCTTGGCAATCCAGACTTGACGCCCCAAGAGAAAGAGGCGGTTGAAATTGCCATTAAGTACGCCGGCTACATTGAGCGACAACAGCGGGAAATTGAGCAGATTGCCCGCCAAGAACAGCGTCCTCTCCCTGCCGATTTGGATTACTTTGCTATCCCCACCCTTTCAATGGAGGCACGGGAAAAACTCAGCGCGATTCGCCCCCTCACCATTGGCCAGGCCAGCCGTATTGGTGGGGTGAATCCAGCGGACATCAATGCCCTTTTGGTCTATCTCCAGATGCAACAGCAGCGACGATCCCTAGTGGCGGTGGGGAGCTAAGACAAAGTGGCTGGCTGGTTAGGCAAGTTGGAGCTGGCCTATGCTTGGCGACAGGGGCAAACGATTCCAGTGCGGTCTTATGCCTCGGCACCCCTGAAGCTACAACGCTCATTTTATCCTGAGGGAAAGCCGATTTGCCACAGTCTGATCCTCCATACGGCGGGGGGCTATGTGGGGGGCGATCGCCTGCACCAAAAGATTACCCTTGAACCCCAGTGCCGTGTCCTGTTGACAACGCCTGCCGCCGCCAAGGTCTACGGTCGTGCCCAAATCCCTGTCGAGCAAACGGTTAACTGCCATGTTGCCGATAATGCTGTTTTAGAATGGCTCCCCCAAGAAACGATTATCTTTGCGGGTGCTCAATTTCACCAACGCCTGCGCATTGATCTTACCCCTCAAGCACAGGTGGGCCTTTGGGAGATGACTCGCTTTGGCCGCACGGCTCGCGGTGAAGTCTTTAATCATGGGTATTGGCGTTCCCATACGGAGGTGTGGCAGGGGGGTGTGCCCCTGTGGATCGATCGCCAGCGGATTGAGGGTACGAAAACGATGCTAACAGCAATGAATGCCTTGCAGGGGTGTCCGCTCATGGGCACATTGGCTTGGGTCGGCAGGGAAGTGAGCAGCGAACAGATACAACGGCTGCGGGATTTAGCAATGGGGATTCAGGGGGAGATGGGTGTCAGTGCCCTGATTCGCGGGGTGGTTTGTCGCTATCGCGGTCACTCAATGGCGGAATTACGGCGGTGGTTTGTGGCGGCTTGGCAGTTGCTCCGGCAGGGGCAAGCTTCTCATCCTTCTGTTTGCTATCCCCGGGTGTGGCCACGATGACCCGCAATCTTCCTCTTTGGGATTACGAGCGGCAACAAAAGCGGCAACAAATTAGAAAAATCAGAAAAATCAGTGCTTGGCTGCGGGAAGAAACGCCCCTCTGCAACAGGTCCTGCAATCCGTCAATGCCACAGTTGAGCGCCATGTCGGTCGGATGTTGTCCCCTGAACACCTAGCGATTCTGCGCAAGGTGGGGGAGCTCGTGCTCGCCAATAGTGATCACGCTTGGCAACACCTGAAACAGCGATTGGGCAGCGGTCAGATTCCAGTCGATCCCTGGCAGCATCTTCAGGATCAACCCCTAATTGTTGAGTTTGCTGCATCCTTCTGAGGAAAACGAACGGGGGGCGATCGCCGGCCTCTTGGCGGATGGTGCCTTTCAGGTCTTTACCGACAACAGGGGGGCGGCGGTGTTGAGTCGTGCATGAGTGACGTTGAACAAGAATTGAGTGGCGAGTGAATCTCCATGCTTGGCATTGCTTTGGGGGTTCTCGAAAGGGGAGAATTTGCCCGCCGAGTGGCAACGACGGCCCGATATGTTGATATGTTAATCAGTTCCGCTGGCTCCTGCGTGCTCACGGTGGCAGCGGCGTTGATCGCGCTTGCAATTGATCGCCAATGCGCCGTAGGGCATCCATAGGGCCAGTGAGGAGGAGGCGATCGCCTGCCATTAAAGGACAATCGCTGCTAGGTTCAGAAAGAAGTGTTCCTTCTCGCCGCAGGGCACGAATCGTCACAGTCTCAGGCAGATGCAGATCCGCAATGGTGCGATGTTTTTCGCCAATCTCTTTGGGCAACATGATCCAAAGAAACAAGGTTTCCCCTTGGGGCACACTGACACGGCCATTGATCAGGGCTTCACAAGCCGCAAACTCCGCTGGCTGACCGACAATCAAGAGGCGATCGCCCCCTTGGAGGCGGGTTTGACCGCTGGGATAATCCACCTCAGTACCATCCGCCCGCACAATCGCCAAGAGCGTCACCCCCGTCAGCTGTCGCAGTTGGATTTCTGCTAAGCTCATGCCGCGAATGGGGGAATCCTCAGGGACACTCAGCCAGCGACTATTCATATCCTGAGCCGCTTGCCGCAGGAGACGGGCGGTTCCCTCCGGTGGAGTATCACCGCGCAAATTGGCGTAATGGCTGTCGCGCACCTGTTGTACCTGCTGTTGAATATGGCGCTCACCCATGCCGAGGCTAAAGAAGAGATGGGCAGCCAACTCTAAGCTGGCTTCAAACTCCGGTTGCACCACCTCCCGTGCCCCCAGTTGATAAAGCAATTCAATGTCGCGATCGCTGTTGGCGCGAACAATCACATCCAGTTCTGGGGCAAACTCGAGGGCGCGCTTGAGACAGAGGCGGGTACTCATACTATCGGGGAGAGCGATCGCCATGCCAAGAGCTTGATCGACCCCTGCTTTGGCCAGAATTGTTCTACTGGCGGCATTGCCATAAATGTAGGGCAGTTGAGCATCGCGTACTTCGTTAATGACCGTTTCACTTTGCTCAATCACCAACACGGGATAATTTTGTTTTTGGAGGAGTTTGACCAGACTCTTGCCGACACGACCATAGCCACAGACAATGACATGGTTTCGCTGGGGCAATCCCGTTAAATCCATGGCCAGGATGTCATCTTCCTTGAAGAGGCGGCGCAGTAGGGGCAGTTCCAATAGCACTGGCACTACCTTTAACAAAAAGGGCGTCACCAGCAAAGTGACTGCGGTGGTGCCCAGGGTGAGCAGGTAAACCTGTTGGGAAACCAACCCCAAACCCCGCCCTGCCGTCAGCAGCACAAAGGAAAATTCGCCAATCTGAGCAAGGCCAATCCCCACCAGCAACGACGTTTTCCATGAGTAGCCAAAGAGCTTAACAATGGGGGTGGTGATCAAGAACTTACCGAGAATAACGAGGCTCACCAATTCAATAATGCGATCCAAGTGCTCCCACAGAAACACTGGGTCAATGAGCATGCCAATCGAGGCAAAAAAGAGCGTTGTAAAGATATCGCGGATCGATTCTACGTAATCGAGGGTTTGATCGGCATACTCCACCTCGGAGATCATCAGACCCGCAATAAAGGCCCCAATCTCAATTGAAAGCCCCAAATACTGGGTCAGCAGCGCAATTCCCAAGCAGAGGGCAACGACGCCTAAAAGGAAAAGCTCACGACTTTCGGTTTTGGCCAGTAGCCGTAGTAGGGGGGGCAGCAACCACATACCAGCAGCGATCGCCCCCACAGCAATCAAGGCAATGGTCAATACTGCTTGCCCGAGGGCGAGTCCCAACTCCTCTGGGGGTTTGTTCAGAGCTGGTAAGACGGCAATCATCAAGCCCACCGCCAAATCCTGCACTACCAAGATGCCCAGCATAATTTGCCCTTGGATCGACTCCAACTCATTGCGATCCATGAGGCTGCGCAGCACCACTGCCGTTGAAGAGAGGGAGAGAACAGCACCGAGGAAAACCCCCTGATTGGGGGAACTCACCCAGCCAACCCCCACGGCAATCAGTGTTGTGACTGCAATTGTAAGGAGAATTTGTAGGGCGCTGCCCCCCAAGCTAACCCCTTGGACCTTCCGAATTTCACCGAGGGAAAAGCTCACCCCTAGGGCAAAGAGCAAAAAGGCCACCCCCAGTTGTGCTAAACCTTCCACCTGAGGCACTTCCCTTAGGAGTCCCAGGCCCGTTGGCCCCACCAGCATACCGGCCAAAAGGTAGCCCAGCAGGATTGGTTGTCGCAGCAAAGCTGCCAACAGACCTCCCACTGCCGCTGCCCCCAGCACCACACTGAGATCAATGACAAGGCGAAAATCTTCCGTCATGGGATCTAATGCTAAGGCATGAGAGCTAGCAGCTGGGAAACAACAGCAAAGCTCTCACTGTAGAGAAAGTCCTGTCCCCAGCGCTGTAGCTCTTGACTTAGAAGGATCTCAGCGGTTTGATCACTCAGGGGTGTGACGTGGTAAGTGCGACACAACTGGGCACTGCCACCCGCTTCCATGCGCATACAGCCACGGGTTTCAGAGCAAATAATTGTACAGCAGTCTGCCTCTAGATTGGTGGAAGTGAGCTTCAAGTCAATGAGATCCCCGAGAACCTGTCCTGGATCCCCTGTTGGTACGCCCGCCAGTTCGGCGCGAATGTAGCGCTGATCAGCACTCACGAGTTCCACCTGGTAGAGGTCATAATCGCCACTTTCATAGACAACGTGTCGGGGCTGCCACTGCAGACGGGAGGCCAACCAGCCAAGGTACATTAAAGCTTGGGCGGGATTACCTTTTTCGTAGTCAATGACCACCTGGTCAATTTCCTGAATGGCCAAGCGGCGTTCGGGGGGATCAAAGGCTTCGGCAGCCAGTTCTTGCCAGGCCCCAAGACGTCGCCAGTTCAAATCCGTGAGGGGGAGGTTTTGTTCGAGTAAAGGAGCGATCGCCCGCAGACCCCGCAGCGGATCGAGAAATTCACTGGAATCCACAATCACGCGGCTAAATTGGGGGGCAAGGGTTTGAAACAACTCAAAGTTATGGAACAAATCCCCCTTCCACCACAAAAAGCGGGGTAACTCTTGAATGATCAGGGATTTCAAGAGGGGTTGGGCCCGCTGAAAAGCTTCATGGGTGCCCTTGAGCGTAATGTATTCACAGCAGACGAGGGAACTGCGTATCTTTTTGTTAATTGGACAATAGGCGGCCACTTGAGCGGTAATTCCTGTATCTTCGCCAAGGGTAGGACACAGGGCAATCACCCGACAGGGATTTTGGCTAGCGATCGCGTCAGCAATACCACTACCGCGCATATCCACCGCATAGCGATCGCTCCGAGGGATTCCCTGAGCATATTCTGCTTGCAAAGCCTGCCGCAATTGGGGCGTGACTCGACCCGTCAAGGGCAAGTTGTGATTCTTTTCAGCAGCACGAATTGCTGACTGCATCCGCGGACCAAGAATGCCATCAATGGGGCCAGTGTAATAGCCCAAGGCCGCTAGCAATTGTTGAGTATCATCCGCCTCATAGACAACTAGGGTAAAGGTGGTTGCCCGTACTGCTGCTGGAGCCGTGCCATCCCCGCCGTGGCTGAGCCAAATTTGCCGCAAACTTTGCTCAATATCATCAAGGGAGACATCCACGGGATCTTGGAGCGCTACGAGGGGAGTTGATTCAGTTGCCATACCTAGGTACCTAATCTGTTAATGGAGTTTGGCCTTGATTCCCATTTCTTCCCATGATGGGCAAAGATTACAGTCGCCGCCAGCGCCGGCCATCGGCATTAATCATCACCTCTGCTGCATCCGGCCCCCAAGTCCCCGCGTCATAGGTGGGTATGGCCTCTGGATCAGTGGGGGCATCCCAAGCCGTTAAAACCGGCATCACCACGCGCCAAGCCGCCTCCACCTCATCTGCCCGCGTAAACAGGGTTTGGTCCCCTAACATGCAGTCCAGTAATAACCGCGCATAAGCATCCGCGGTCGCCATCCCAAAGGAGGAGCCGTAGCTAAAGTCCATTTCCACCGTGCGTGTGCGCAGATCTGCACCGGGCATTTTTGCCTCAAAGCGCAGAGCAATCCCTTCATTGGGTTGAATGCGCATCGTTAGAACATTGGGATTGGTTTGGCGGGCGGCCGACTGGAAAATCAGTAAAGGCACCTCACAAAACTGAATTGAGATTTCTGTGACCTTTTTTGCCAAGCGTTTACCCGTGCGCACATAAAAGGGCACCCCCTGCCACCGCCAGTTATCAATCATGAGTTTTAGGGCCGCATAGGTGGGAGTGGTGGAGGTGGGACTCACGCCCGGCTCCTCACAATAGCCCACAACAGGTTTGCCCTTCATCCAGCCGGCTCGGTATTGGCCGCGGACAGCACAGGCATCGAGATTATCAAGATCCGCTAAACGGGTGGCTTGGAGGACCTTCACCTTTTCGCTGCGCAGACTATCGGCATCGAGGGCATTGGGGGGTTCCATAGCCGTCAGAGCCAGCAACTGGAGAATGTGGTTTTGCACCATGTCCCGCAGGGCACCCGAAGTTTCATAGTAGCCGGCCCGGTCTTCAACCCCGACGGTTTCGGCAACCGTAATCTGCACATGATCCACGTACTGGCGGTTCCAGAGGGGTTCAAAAATGGCATTGGCAAAGCGAAACACCATCAGGTTTTGCACCGTCTCTTTGCCAAGGTAGTGGTCAATGCGGTAAACCTGCTCCTCCTTGCACACCGACTGCACCACCTCATTGAGGGCTTGGGCAGAGGTGAGATCACGGCCAAAAGGCTTTTCAATCACGAGACGATGCTTTTGGGGATCACTCAATAGCCCCGCTGTCCCCAGTTGCTGAATGGCTTCAACGAAAAAGTTCGGCGAGACCGCAAGGTAAAAGACGCGATTGCCGCGAGTTTGGCGTTTTTCATCTAGCTCAGCTAGCAATCTTTTCAGCTGGGCGTAGGCGGCGGGATCATCGATATTGCCAGAGCAATAAAACAGACCTTGGGCAAATTCCTGCCACAGGGGCTCCGCCTGAATGCCGCCACCAAACTCCTCGACCCCTTGGCGGAGGTGCTCGCGAAAATAGTCATCACTCCAGTTGCGACGTGCCACGCCAACAATGGTAAGTTCGGGGGGCAGACGGCGTTCGAGTCTCAGTTGATAAATCGAAGGAATCAGCTTGCGCTGAGTAAGATCGCCACTGGCACCAAAAATCACCAAAATCAGTGGCTCTGGGGTTCGTTCTTGGCGTAGTCCAACCCGCAGGGGATTTTCAAACAAGGTTACCATGGGTTACACCTGTGTCACGGTTGGTTGGGCAGGGGTTTGCTGGATAAAGGATTCTACGAGGGCAACGTTCTCAGGACTGCCAACAATCAGCGGTGTACGCATGTGCAGATGATCGGGCACAACATCCAGAAGCGGTTGGGTACCGGTACTGGCTTTACCCCCTGCTTGTTCCACCAGGAAGGCAATTGGAGCCGCTTCGTAGAGGAGCCGCAACTTACCAGCGGGGTTCTTTTGGGTGCCGGGATAGAGAAAGACGCCCCCCTGCATGAGAATGCGGTGAATATCAGCAACAAGGGCACCACTATAGCGGGCGCTATAGCCGGGCTGACGATGCACATGGCGGACGTAGTTACGAATCGGTTCTTCCCATGCCCAGAAGTTGCCTTCGTTCACACTGTAAATGGCACCACTGGCAGGAATTTGCAGGTTCTCGATCGCCAGAATAAACTCACCGAGGCTGGGGTCAAGGACAAAGACATGGGTACCCTTGCCCAGGGAATAGACCAGCATCGTGCTGGGGCCATAGAGAATATAGCCAGCGGCAATTTGCCTGTGGCCATCTTGCAGGAGATCGGCAGCGGTACCGTCTAGATCGGTACCTTCCTGCTGGCGAATCGCAAAAATCGATCCCACATTGAGGTTGATATCCACATTGGAGGAACCATCGAGGGGATCGTACAGGAGAGTGTAGCGGCCAATGGGACAATTTTCGGGAATGTAGTACGGCTTCTGCATTTCCTCGGAGGCAAGGCGACATACCAAGCCACTCTGCTTGAAGGCGGCAATAAAGACCTCGTTGGCATAGACATCCATTTTTTTGACATCTTCCCCTTGGATATTTACAGCTCCCGTAAAGCCCAACACCCCCTCCATCAGACCCGCTCGACTCAAACGGCGGGCAATGAGCTTGCCAGCAAGGGCAATGCGATTCATCAGGGCACTTAGATCTTGGGCAGCAGCATCAAAGCTTTGGAGTTGCTGGAGAACGTGGCGAGATAGGGTCAAACAATCCCGATCGAGGGCCTGTTCGTGGGCTGCGTAGTCGGTCATTGCCCCTCCCTAGTGAGGATGTCTCTAGCCTCGATCCTAAACCGTCTCTGTTCAGAAGTGGTGAGTCTTTAGATCAACTAAAGATTCCAAGGAACACTGCTGGTGCTGATCCGGTTTATACCGGCAGCGGCAAACTCGGCAAAGGCTGCATTGGCAGCTTCACTAAAGTCCACGACCCCCGGCACCACCACAGGGGACATACAATCCTCAAGGAGGTAGACTCGTTGAGCCAGTTGGGCATCTCGCTGTTGAATTTCCCTGAGCAGGTCGGCCACTGTCCAAGCAACACAGTGACTTTTGGCCTGACCGGCAATGATCAGGCGATCGCCCGCCAGCAGATGCTCAATCAAGGCCCTATTCACCGCCCCGAGGGGACGTCCTTGGGGGTCATGGCTGACCTCTGGACGCAGCACCGAGTAATTTTCCGTCAGGGGATGGCTACCTTTGAGTTCGATGCGGGTTTGCTGCTGTCGCGCCACGGTGTGAAAGAAACAGGCTTCCTCCACAGCAGACACAAGGGCATGACCAATCCCCCCCAGCATCGAGTGGTAGGGCCAAATCGTCAGCGGAAACCTCCCCTTGGCAGCTAACTGTGCCACATAGTGCCGGGCATAGGTCTGAAGACTCGCCAGATCTCCTAGGGGCAATGAAGACAGCAGGTGGGGATTGGGTTGCCAATATCCCTCCTCAACGTCTTGGAGCGTGATGGTGGTTAAAGGTAGTGGATGCTCACCGGCAGGGTTAACCCAAAAGAGGGGATGGAAAATTTGACTTGCAGTGTGGGTATCAAGGGTAACAATGATCTCGCTAATCTGGGCAAGATGGGTGTAAATGAAGCGGCATAGGCGTTGATTATCCGCAACTGCACCAGGGACAAATAGCTCAAACTCTGGTAAGCAAAACGTGTTTTGGACATCAGTGAGCAAGAGAATCGTCCGCTGTGGATCGTCACTCGCGGGCGGAATCTGGTAGTGCTGTGCCCATTGGCGCGCCTGTGCTGCCCGTTCTTGGTAGGGGACACGCCACACCTCAGCGACCTTAGCAGGATTAAAGAAATCAGGAATAGGCAGTGCTGTTGCCGTGGCCATGGCTCCCTCCTATAGGGGGTAGGCGAAGAAATTGTAGTCAAGAATACAAATGTTAATTTTTAATAAACTACCCATCATATCAGCAATTATACGGATGAGCAACCATTGGTAACGTCTATAAAATTTACGATCAAAGTCTAATCTATCTTCCCTAGGAGAACCCATAATGTTGGTGCGCACGCTCAATAGTGTTTTAGAGCAACATATTGCCGGAGTGCCGGGCGTGTTAGCCGTGTTAATTGGCCGCATGACCGATGGGGCAACCATTGCCGAAATTAACTACAGTGGCACTTACTTTGAAAATGCCTCCCTCAGTTCTTTGGGAGCCTATGCCAGCGATCTGCTGCGAGCGAATAACCGCGTGTGTCAAGTGATGGATCCTGCCTCAGAGGCGGACTATTTGCTAGCGGGTTCGGCAGAGGTGCGGCTGGTGATTAAAGCCTTCAGCAAAACTCCCTACTTTGTACTGTTTCTCACGAAGGCGAGCACTAACCTGAAGCTGGTGTTTGAGCGCATTAAGGCTATCTTGGCCGATGGAAAACCCCTGCTGCCGCCGGTACAGGACAACGCTAGCTCGGTTGCCCAACTGCTGCTCAGCTATGCCCGTCGCTATGCTCCGGATCCCCACTTTGTGACGCTGCGGCTGTCGTTGAAAACAGGCTTGCACCGCGAGCGACTGGAAAAAGGCCAATTGGATGAGCGGGAAGTACGCATTCTCTACAAAGCGGTAGCCGATCTCGTGGGTATGGAACGTCTCCCTGTGCCGTCTCCCTAATGCTGTTCTATTTTCTCCAATGAGAAACCCCAGAAAGGATTTGTGCCTATGTTTGAGCGTCTGCGCATTGATCGCCCGCGGAAGCTGGTGGCGTTTTTTAACGAGCCAGTGATTTTCCACTGCCACCACTACAATCTATTTCTTCAACAAACCATTGAGGATCCTGACTGGATTGATGGGGTCAGTATCCTGCGGACCTCAGCCCAAGAGATTTTCTATAGCTTACTTGCCAATGCCTTTAATACGTTGGCAGTGCAAACACCAGCGGAATGCCTTGCCACTGCCGCAGAAATCTTTAGGTTTTTGGGGTTTGGCTGTCTCAACTTTGAGGTAACAGAGAAAGGGGGGCAAGTGGAGTTGACCCACTCCCACTATGCTGAGGCTTGGTTAGGGAAATATGGCGAGCAGGTGAACCGCACAAAACCAATGGATCACTTGGCGGTGGGCTATGTGGCGGCCACTTTAGATGCCACCTTTGCCGAATTGGGCACCTACGTGGCCGAAGAAACCAGTTGTATGGCGGTGACGCGGCAGGATCACTGCCTGATCCAGGTGGCCAAAGCACCGGTGCGCCGTTCCCTAACGCCGAGTCCGCAAATGGGCAAGCTAATTGATCAACCTGTCCTGCTGCCGAAAGGGGAAACCAGCGTGGACTATGATGCGGTGAATGAAGCCCTCTGGGGGCTGCCCCTTGAAGGGGATGGGAATGGCCAAATTCGGGCGTTTAATGTGCTGCTGACGCGGATGCCTGCCAACTACTACAACCGCATTCAGTACCGTTTCCTTGATGAGCTACAAAAGGTTCACCCGGAGCTTTTAGAGGTGGGACAGGCCTTGATTCGTGAATCGGGTCATGTTTGTGTCTTTTACACCTTTGGCAATATCATGGAGTCGGTGGAGTGGGAAACGGTGGTTGGCCCCATGCTGAAGACCGACACCGATTGGATTCACGGCGGCTATGCCGTTGCCAGTAGCTTGGGATGGGGCCGTTGGCAAGCCCTAGAAGTGGTCCGGAACGAATCCTGTCGAGTGGCCATTGATGGTAACTACGAAACCAACTACTTCTTGGCCTCCTATCCCCATGCTGTCCAACCGGCCTGCTATTTTGCCCAAGGGGCGGTCCCTGCAATGATGAACATTGTCTATAACGGCCGCATTCAACAGAAACCCGTCTTGGATGAGGCTTTTTACAATCGTCTCTTTCAGCGGGGCGGTGTCTTTCAGGGGGTGGAGGTGAAGGCACGGGAAAAAGGTGATCCTTGGTGTGAATTTTATGCCCAACGCCTATAGGTTAGTTCTAAGGGATGCCGATTCAACTTTCTAAACGCCGCGAATGTGGCGGCACATGGGTGGTTGATCTGGATTTGGGGCGATCGCCCACCGATGCGGAACTTACGTCCCTTGCCCAACGCTATGGTGGTCGCTGTCGCCAGTTTCAACAGTTGATCTGGTTAGATTTGCCCAGCGGTCGGATTACGGCCTCACTGCGGCTGTCGCGTCTGACGATTCGCCTTGGGGATAAGACCCTAGAAGCAGCCATTATTGCAGACCTGCAGCAGCTTGCTGAGGATGCCGTGGCAGCTTGTGGAATCGATGTTTAGCGCTGGTTATGGCGGGCTGGCTGGGCACATACGATTTCTTGCTGGTTTCGATGACCCTGGGGGCGATGCTGGCACTATCGCTCTATTTGCCCTTAATGAGTGGCCAACTCTCCCTTGCCAGTCCAGCTTTTTATGCCATTGGTGGCTATATTGCTGCTTTGCTTTCCACCCGTGTTTTTACAGGACTGAACCCCTATCCGGTGCCCTTGGTGCTGGGGGAAATGGTTTTGGCGGCTCTTGTCTGTGGTCTGGTGGGATGGGGCTTGGGGGTACCAGTACTGCGGTTACGGGGCATTTATTTTGCCATTGCGACAATCGCTTTTTCTGAGGTGCTGCGGGTGTTGGCACTCAATTTGGAGGTTACCGGGGGGGCGGTCGGTATCTTTGGGATTCCCCAACCCTTTAGTACGCCCTTGGGCTATCTGTGGCTGACGCTGCCCTTGCTGATCATGGTGGCGATCGCCATCGGTCATTTGGAACAGACCCGTGCTGGCAAGGCAATGCAGGCCATTCGTAGCGATGAATTGGTGGCACAGACCTTGGGCATTGATACCACTCACTACAAGGTTTTGGGCTTTGTCTTGGGGGCTATTCTGGCGGGGGTGGCTGGGGTTTTGGCTGCTCATCTCTTGAATACTTGGAATCCCCGTCAGGGCACGTTTGATACCGGGGTGCTGGCACTGACGGCAGTGCTGATAGGGGGCAATCGGACATTCGTGGGGCCGATCGCTGGCGGTATACTCTTTACGGCCTTACCAGAACTCCTACGGAGCCTTGCCGATCAAGCCTATTTGCCACCACCAGTGGCCACTTTTTGCCGCGATGGGCGTCTTATGCTCTATGGCTTGCTGATTATCCTTGGCACGCGGTTTTTTCCGAGGGGCTTGTGCCAGCCTCCCCGCTGGCGATCGCTCTGGAGCATCCTATTGGGTCATCAAACACGGAAAATGTAGCTAGTCTTGACCTCGCCGCTGCTGCGCTACAACTGCACCTATGACCTTTCCCCGCGTGACTGTTTCCCTGACCTTGCCCAGTGACTTGACCCAGCTGGAGGCACTATTGGCATGGTTTAATCAGTACCGCCCGCCCACGCTGCCCCTTGAGGAGTGGTTGAAATTGGAACTGGCGCTTGCAGAGGGGTTTACCAACGCCGTTCGCCATGCCCATCGCGATCGCTCCCCGGAGACGCCGATTCGCATTGATCTGTGCATCGCCGAGACCCACATTGAATTGCGCATTTGGGATCGGGGTGACCCCTTTGACCTGGGGGCAAAGTTGCAAACGCTGCCGCCGCAAATTTCCACTGATGCCGAAGGAGGACGGGGTCTACGCCTTTTGGCAACGATCATGGATGAATTGGCCTATCAAGCCATAGAGGAGGGTGGCAACTGTTTGATTCTGCGCAAAACCGTGAAGCCGACCCCCCAATAACTCTATTCCTTGTGGGGAAAAAGGCGGGCTGCCAATTCCTCGTAGGTGGCATCAAAGGGACAGCGATCGCTCCTTGGGCACTGCCGACAGTATTTGCCATCGCTATAGCGTTCCAGGTTTTGGCGGTTAAAAAAGTAGGGCTTGTGGCTAAAGGTACTGGCCACCCACTGCCATGAGAGGTTATTACTTGCCGGATCGCCATCGAGCAAGTGCTGCAGAAACCAAGCGGCGCCCGCCTGCCAGCGCACCCGACACCAATGCACCACATAGGCAGCCAACCAGAGGCGAACATGGTTGTGCAAGTAGCCGGTTCGTTGCAGGTCGTAACTAAAGGCATCCATACAGGCTAGCCCCGTTGCCGCAGCGATGAGAGCAGGGGGCAATTGCGCTTGATAGTCGGTTGCCTGCCAGCCCGTCTTGTAGGGTTCAATGTCCTGCCACAGGCGATCGCCCCAATGGGCATAGAGGCGCTGCCAATAGTCTCGCCACGCCAATTGTTGCAATAGCGCCTCCGCTTGAGAGGGGTCATCTACCGATTGCCGTACGCGATCACGCACCGCCGCTAAACTGATTACCCCATGGCGCAAATAGGCCGAAAGGCCCGTCACTGCCCCCGTTAAAAAGTTGCGACTTTTGCCATAGCGTAGGGGCTGAATTTTGGCCAAACGCTCTTGGGCTGCTCCTAAGCCACCATAGGTTTCACTAACCGTGTCATCTTCCCCCACGACATCGGCAAACACTTGGCGCAGATAAGGCACATAGGCATCACGGTTTCCCAACCGTCGCTCCACGGCAGCCGCCGCAAGAAGGTCTTTGGCAGAATGAGTCATCGGTCTAAGGGCTGAGCAAGCGTTCCAGGCGATAGCGATTATCCAAGCGTCCCACAAGGCGGCGCACTGGTCGGGGATACACCCGCACCAATGTTGGCGTGGCTTGGACTTGATCCTCCTCCGCCAGATCTGGTTGCTTAGTGACATCCACCACTTTGAGCGTGTAGGGCACCTTAAGGGAGCAACTGAGCAAATCATGGAGGTTTTTGAGGGCAACCTCAGCCGCATGGGTTTCGCCGCGCACATAGAGGCGAAAGATATAGCGATCGGGTTGCGAAGGACGCGGTGCAAAACTGCTCGGGGGCGTGGCTTCCTGCAAATCATAGATCAGTTGGTGGTGCTCCCACAGTTGCGGAAAGCTGCTGCGGTAGGCCTCTAGGGCTTGGGCATCGCAGGGATGCTGCGGATCCTGTATCAACTGCCACGGCAACGTGGGCTGATGAGCAGGGGCAAAGAGGGCATTCAATAGGGGACGATGGGGCCATGCCAAAGGATAAACCTCCGCCGCCACCCGCAGGCAGTGCTGTTCTTCATCAAACCAGTAATCGACGGCCGCCGTATAACAGGGAGAGAGAAAAAGGGGCGGCTCCTCTAAATCCAAGAGTTGTTGCAGGGCTTGACAGAGTGACTGATGCCAATGTCCCTGCTTTGATGGGTCACGGCAAAAGACCACATCCTCCCCCGGTGTAAAGAGCGCCAACCCCTTGTATAGGATAGGCTTGAGGCCAACCATTGCCCTAGATACGTCCCCGCAGAATTTGCGCCATTTCGTTGGGTTTGGGGGAGTTTTCGATGGCGGTTTCTTCGTCAATGCGCCCTGCCTCATAAAGTTCGTAGAGGCACTGGTTCATCGTGCACATACCGTCGTAGGTACACTGAGGAATAATCGCCTCAATTTCCTCCACTTCACCCCGCAAAATGTAGTCCTTGATGGCATCGGTGTTGATCATGATCTCGTGAATGGCCGCCCGCTTGCCATCCGTGGTGCGCACAAGGGCTTGGGCAATCACCGCCACCAGGGATTCCGCCACCTGCATCCGCATCGGCCCTTGTTCATCGGGGTTGTAGAGGTTGAGGATGCGCTCAATCGTTTTCACGGCACTGTTGGTGTGCAGGGTACCAAAGACCAGGTGACCGGTTTGGGCGGCTTTGAGGGCGGTATTCACTGTCTCGCGATCGCGCATCTCGCCAATGAGAATAATGTCGGGGTCTTCCCGCAGGGAGGCCTTGAGGGCATTGTCAAATTTAAGGGTATGGATGCCCACCTCCCGCTGGCGGATGAGGGAACGGCGGCTTTGGTGCACAAACTCAATCGGGTCTTCAATGGAGATAATGTGCTTTTGCATTTCAGTGTTGATGTAGTCCACCATGGCCGCCAGAGTTGTGGACTTCCCAGAACCCGTTGGTCCTGTCACCAGAATCAGACCCTTGTGGTAGTGGCAGAGATCCTTAAAGACGGGCGGCAAATTCAACTGCTCTAGGGTCAGAATCTTCACGGGAATTAGCCGCAGCACCATGGCGGGCCCTTTTAGGGCGACAAAGATGTTGATCCGTACCCGACACAGTCCTTCATACTGGTAGGCGCCGTCGTATTCCAGGTGGGTGCGAAACTGCTCGATTTGTTGGGGGGTGAGCAGTTCATTGAGCCAGTAGTTAAAAGTTTCTTCGTCAGTAACGGGATAGTTAGTAATCTCTAAACGTCCGCGATCGCGAAAGCGTGGCGCTTCGCCAACTCCCACATGAATATCGGAGTAGCCGTGCTCAAAGGCCTCCCGCACCAGTTGCTCCATCGTGGGGCCAGAAATGCGAGCAGCCGGTGTCGGCATCGGTTGGGTTGCCACCACCTGTTGGGGCATTGCCGGCTGCGGCGGCATGGGGCGTGGGGGCATCCCCGGTTGGGCGGGTATGGGACGGGGAGGCATCCCT
>NZ_DVDW01000027.1:0-121188 GCF_015296045.1 Thermosynechococcus sp. M3746_W2019_013
TACCCTAATATTAACAATAAAGGCTGTGGCGTGTTTTTGCCGATGGCTGGTGTTGGACAACCCGATGGGATGGCGATGGAATGGCGATAGATGAATACACCACCCCTGCGCGACTATCAGCGCACGGTTCATTTTGCGGATACCGATGCGGCTGGGGTCGTTTACTTTGCCAATCTGCTGCGGTTTTGCCACGAGGCCTATGAGGATGCCCTTGCCCAGTTGGGGGTAGATCTGCGGCAATTTTTCAGCAACAGTGGCCTGATTGTGCCGATTACGGAGGCGCAGATGCGCTTTTTGAAACCCCTCTACTGTGGTGATCGCCTGCGGGTGACCATTGACCCCCAAAGACTGGATAGTAGCCGTTTTCAACTGGCCTATACTCTCTACAACGGGGCGGGGGATCGGGTAGCCATTGCCCAGACGCAGCACATTTGCCTGCAACTGCCCCAACGCCAGCGAGTAGCGATTCCTGATCCTGTGCGGACATGGTTGAAGTCTGCCCCCGAGGAAGCCAGCGATCGCGAGGATTCGGGGGATAATAGGGAAGATGTTGCGTCATAGCTCACTGCCAGAATGACCCAAACCTTTCGTGTTGAGATCCTGCACCAAGGGCAAACCTACACCTTTGAAGCCAGTGCCGATAAACCCATCCTGCAATCGGCCACCGCTGCGGGAATTGATCTTCCGAGTTCCTGTAATGCCGGAGTCTGTACCACCTGTGCTGCCCAAATTCAGGAGGGTACCGTGGATCACGGGGATGCGATGGGGCTGAGTCCCGAACTGCGGGAAAAAGGCTATGTCCTCCTCTGTGTGGCCCGCCCCTGCTCAGATTTGAAACTGATCTCGGAAAAAGAGGAAGAGGTCTATCACTTCCAATTTGGTCAGTTCCAGAAAGCGTAGGCCTATGGAGGAATTCCCCCTGCCCGATGAGCCCCTGAGTCGTACACAGGTCTTAGTGGCCATGGCGTTAACGGCCATCCTGTGGCTGATTTTGGCGCGGGTGTGGTTATTTACCCCCTTTTCTGGCGGACTTCTGCCGCTGCGCTGGGATGTCTGGGCAGTGGTTTTAGGGATTGCCCTCTGCCTAGGAATTACCGGCATCGGCGCTATTTTGTATCGCCTCTGGCCTGCCTACCGCCACGCGTCAGATACCTACCTGAAACTTGTGCTTTCACCACTGCTGTGGCCTGATCTGTTTTGGATTGGCATTCTGCCCGGCCTTAGTGAAGAGCTGCTCTTTCGCGGGGTGCTCCTACCGAGTTTGGGGCTCAACTGGGCAGGGATTATTGGCAGTTCTGTGTGCTTTGGCATTTTGCACGCTGGCTCCCGGCAGCAGTGGCCCTATGCCCTGTGGGCAACCATTGTTGGCGGATTCTTTGCCTATAGTGCCGTGGTAACGAATAATTTACTCTTAGCGATCGTTGCCCATACCTGTACCAATTGGCTGGCAGCTACGCTTTGGAGAGTCTCGTTTTTGCAATCGTCCGCCAATTAGCCCTAGCGCTGGTGCCCCAGCACCCGAAAGACCTCCTGCTGCTCAAAGAGTTCCACTAAATCGGGATTGATCTTAAATTCCTTGGCTTCCTGCCACAAAACCTCTAGGGCCTTATTCACTGGTAGGCTCTTTTTGTAGGGGCGATCCTTGGCTGTGAGGGCATCGTAAATGTCAGCGATCGCCAACATTTGGGTTTGGAGAGGAATTTCGGCTGCGCCAATACCCCGTGGGTAGCCACTGCCGTCCAAGCGCTCATGGTGACCATAGGCAATGATTGGCACATTTTTAAGATGGGGGGTCCAAGGAATACGGGCAAGAAACTGGTAAGTATAGGTCACGTGGGCTTCGATGATCCGTCGTTCCTGTTGGGTGAGATTGCCACGGCGCACCAAGAGTTGTTCAAGTTCAGTGGCCGTAATGAGGGGATGGAGTTCGCCATCAACGCCGCGATAATAAAACTGGGTCAATTCCTGCAGGCGGGCAAGGGGTTCTTCCTCTAGAATTCGCGGCTCATTGGCCTGCTCCAGCAATTGCCAGTAGTTCTCTAAGGTGTGCAGTTGTTGCTGGAGTTCTTGGTCGAGCTGTCGTAGAAAAGCGCAGTGCTGACACCCCTGTTCTGGGGTATGGAGCTGATGGGGATGGGAGAGTAAATAATTGACTTTAGCTTGAGCGGTTTCCATTTCCAGGGTGCGGCGGACAAGGGCAAAGCGTTGGCGAATGACCTCCAGTTGTTCGGGGTAAATTTTCTTTTGCTTGTTGAGAATCGCCTCCGGCACGCCCACCTTGCCAAAATCGTGGAGCAGGGCAGCATAGCGGATTTCCTGTAGCTGGCGATCGCTAAAGAAAACATCGCGAAAGACGCCCCTAGAGGTGGCACTGGTGATCTCGGCGAGGCGCACCGTCAGAGCTGCCACCCGTTCGGAATGCCCTGCGGTTACTGGATCCCGAGTCTCAATGGCTTGAACCGAAGCGGTGATAAATCCCTCAAAGAGCTGTTCAATACTTTCAAGTAAATGGTTGCGCTCAATAATCACAGCGGCCTGACTAGCCAGCGATCGCACAATGTGTTCTTCCCAAGGGCTATAGGGCTGGGTGAGAGCCACGCTGGTTTCCGGTGTCAGTAGGGTGTCGGGCGATCGCTTGCGGTTAATCAGTTGCAGAACGCCAATCACCTCACCACTGACATTTTGCATCGGCACCACCAGCACCGAACAGGTTCGATAGTGTAGGGCTTCATCAAAGGAACGATTGAACTGGTACATCTCGCTCCCCTTAAGGGCATACACATCGGCAATATTCAGCGATTCCCCCGTGAGAGCGGCATAGCCCACCAAGCTATCGGCGGTGAGGGGTACGGTATAGTCCTGCACTTGCTCAGGAAGGGTGACGCTATCGTTTTGAGCTGCCTTGAATTCCAGCACCGCCCGTTCGCGCTGAACTAGAAAAATCGTGCCAGCATCGCTAGCAGTAATTTGGCGACTTTTCGTCAGAATCAGATGCAGCAGTTCCTCTAGGGATTGACTGGCAGAGAGGGCAATCCCAATTTCTAACAACTGATCAACCAGGGCTTCCGCCTCTTGGCCAAGAACAGCGCGTTCAAAAGGACTGAGAATCATAACAAGGGTTGAGTGAGGAATGCCCCTAATTATAGAGACCTTCTGTGGGGGCGGTTGTGATCTAATTGCGGTGATTGTTGTGATAGGGAATCCGTGCCCCTGCCCAGGCCAACTTCTCCCGTAGGGTTTGATAAAAGGAGTAGTGATCCCGCAGGATGATAAAGCGAGCTTGACAATCGGCCATTGTCACCTGTACCCGCTGTCCTGGCCAAATGGAGGTAGCCAGTACGCCATCCATCCACAGCTTGGTATTGAGGCTGTGATCCTCCAACGGCCAAATGCTGACTGAGGAGCGCGCAGGCAAGACAATGGGGCGGCTAGAGAGACTCAAAGGGCAAATGGGCGTCACCACAAGGGCTTCCATCCCCGGGTGCAAAATGGGGCCATTGGCGGCGACCGTATAGCAGGTGGAGCCGGTAGGGGTGGCCACCAGTAACCCATCCCCTTGGTACTGATCCACAACATCGCCATCAATTTCCATCTCGAGGATGGCAGTGATCATGCGATCAGCAGAGGCCGGCTTAATGCACATTTCATTGAGGGCATAGTAGCGATCGCCCACCGCTTCAGGATGAGCCTTTGACCCCTCAAAAACCTGGGCCTGCAGCATCATCCGCTGTTGCATCGCGTACTCGTCCCGCTCAAGGCGCTCCCAAACCGCCTCCATATCGCGAAACAACTCCAGCGGCTCCGTCAAAAACCCCAAATGCCCCCCCACATTCACTGCTAGAATTGGAACCCCAGGCGCCGCTAGATGCCGTGCCGCGGCTAAGGAGGTGCCGTCTCCCCCCAGAACAACGGCCAGATCAATCGGCTCTGTCACTGAAGCCATAAAGACGGGGTAGGGGTTGTCCTTAGGCCCACTCGGCCCCACAAGCACATTGGCGCCACGCTGTTGCAGCTGACGGGAAGCGCGATCT
This sequence comes from Thermosynechococcus sp. M3746_W2019_013, assembly GCF_015296045.1. Taxonomy (NCBI): domain Bacteria; kingdom Bacillati; phylum Cyanobacteriota; class Cyanophyceae; order Acaryochloridales; family Thermosynechococcaceae; genus Thermosynechococcus; species Thermosynechococcus sp. M3746_W2019_013. Next base: position 4,032 of record NZ_DVDW01000027.1, read on the forward strand.
GCCCATTCCTTGCTCTGGCGATCGCCCGCCTTGTGCACGACAATGACTTGGTTTAACTGCATGGGGCTACTCGCTCTCTAGATCCTGCATCCCCTTGGCAATTCGCGCCAGCTCTGTTTTCTCGTCCACGGAAATGCGGGTGGGGGTACCGCTAATAATCCCCTCAAAGTTGCGGAAGGAATCGCGGATTTCTGCCCCCTTCTCAGTGATCACATACTCCCGAATCCCCTTGTCGTGCCAAGAACCACGCATCTTAAAGACGTTAATTGCCCGGGACATCTCACCGCGGATTTCCACGTACTGCAAAAGCAAAATCGTATCTGTAATTGTGGAGATATGGGACTCGGTAATCGAGTTGGACCCCATAAACTGATCCGTGGTGTTGGTGAAAAAGCCAGTGATTTCCTCCTGTTTGGCAAATCCAGTAACCCCGATAACAAACTGCCGGAAGGCATTGTTACTCACCCCCCGCGCCAAGGCAGACAAAGAGTCAATGGCCACCCGTGAGGGCTTAAAGTCTGCAATCTCCGACTTGATAATTTGCAAGTGATCCTCAAGCCCCGCTGACTCTGGATAGGCACAAATGATCCGCAACAAACCCCGCCGTTCCAACTCCTCAAAATCAATGCCCCAAGAGGAGGCATTGCGCGACAACTGCGCCCGCGATTCTTCGTAGGCAAACAGCAGTGCCCGTTCTCCCTGTTGGCAGCCCGTCTCCAAGAATTTACTGACCAAGAGAGTCTTGCCAGTACCCGTAGCGCCCGTGGCCAAAATAATCGAATCCTTGAAGAAGCCACCGCCACACATCTCGTCGAGGGTCTTGACCCCTGAAGACACCCGCACATTCGATGAGCGCTGGGTCAGGCGCATGGCCCCCAACGGGAAGATGTTAATACCGTTGTTGATTGTAAAGGGATATTCCCCCTTCATGTGGGTGGTGCCCCGCAGCTTGAGAATTTCAACCGTGCGCCGCCGCCGTTCTCCCTCAAGAACATTACGCAAAATAACCACATTATCGGAGACAAACTCCTCAACACCAAAACGCGCCACAGGGCCGTATTCATCTACCCGCTCGGTGGTCATAATCGTGGTCACGCCCAGTTGCTTGAGGCGAAAAGCCAGGCGAAAAATTTCCCGCCGCACCACCGAGGCCGCATCGTATTGCTGGAAAACCGCTGTTACCGAATCAATGGAGACCCGGGTTGCTTTGTATTTGCGAATGGCATACTGAATGCGCTCAATCAGAGCAGATAAGTCAAAGTCACCAGCCACCTCTTGGCCATCGGGATCCGGAGAAGCATCCAGGATAAATAGCTTGCCTTGGTCAATCAGACTTTGCAGGTTCCAGCCAAAACTGAGGGCGTTTTTGATAATATCTTGGGGGGATTCTTCAAATGTAACAAATATACCTGGCTCATTAAAAATGGTAATGCCATTGTAGAGAAACTGAACTGCAAAAAGGGTCTTCCCTGTGCCTGAAGTGCCGCTGACTAAGGTGGTGCGTCCTTGGGGAAGTCCCCCATGGCTGATATCGTCAAAGCCCTCAATCATCGTCGGGATTTTCTTGACTTCCGCCGAGGACTGCTCCGTTGGACTGGACTGATGTTCGGGTAGGTTTGTCATAGAAGATTTTTAGATTCGGTATTGCACAAAAATTCCAAAAAGCTATTCTAAGCTGAGAGACTCTAAGAACTGTGCCTATTCCAAGCCTAAGTCATCCTCGGCTTGGTCACCAATCTCTTCATACAAGAGATCTAAGCCAATGAGCACCTTCTCACGATTGGACAAGTCCCCAATAATACGGCGTACAGGGGGCGGTAGGACTTTGGCAAGGGTAGGCGTGGCCAAAATTTTATCTTCCTCAGCCAGTTGGGGATTTTTGAGGACATCGATTACCTTGAGGGCATAGACTCCCTTAAATTCTTTTTCAAGAATGTTATTGAGAGTTTTTAGAGCCCGCACTGAGTTGGGTGTGTTACCGGCAACGTATAGCTTGAGAACATAGGTTTTCCGCAAGGGGGCCATCGGCATTACACCTCCCGCGGAATGGAACGACGATACATCTCGCACAGATGGGCGATCACATCAATCAGCGTCAGGCGATAGTCGAGCAAAATGTCCTCACTGCGGCCTTCGAGTTTGAGTTGCTTGGAGAAGTTATCCATGAGTTCGACGTGAATCTCTAGCACTTGGGAAACAGAAATATCTGCGAAGAATGCTTTACTAACAAACTCGTCAATGCGCTCATTAACTTTGGCATCGGTGTTAAAGTATTCAAGGACAATGGTACGATAAATTGAGCGCAATTCGTCCAGCAGTTTGCGTTTATCGGCAGGGGACATCCGTCGGAAAAAAAATGCTGTATCTCGTTTGTAATACACCCCCAGGTAGCCGAGTCGCTCCTTCAATTTTTGGGAAAGACGATGCTGGGGGTCAACATTACTGCTCTCTTTGAGGGCTGGCATGCGAAACAGGACATGGGGCGGCACTGCACATCCCGGACAGAGCTTGACAAAGCCTGTGATGGCTTCCTCAATTTGACGGTTGAGCTGATCCAGCTGATCGGTTGTCAAAATCACTTCAGCAATGTGATAGTGGGGACCGACGGGTGGAGGGGCTGGTGTGGCTGGGAAAATGAGGATGGCGGGCAATAGGGTGGCGCTGTGGTGAAGATAGGTAATGATTTGCGGAGTCCCCTCTCCCCATTCTAAAATTAAACAAGCGATGCTATTGCGCCGTGCCTCTAAATAGTTACAAAACTCCCTCTCGCTTGAAAAGTAAACCAGCTCATCAATATCAGAGGTGTGCAAACGAACGAGTTCTTGGCCAATAGCGGGCGAGTAAACTAAGCCACAAATTGTTAGTGCGGTTGACTGCGCCACGTGCTTTCAGAACTGGAGTTTGCATCTGATAGCATCCTATCACTTTCCCGCAGGTGGTGACAGGGTCTTCTGGAGGCCTGTTGCCATTTCATTACAAGCTTAGGCTCGCCAGTACAAAACACACTCAACAATGGAAAAACCAGTGGCAGGGCATCCTATCTCCTTATTTGATGTACCCCAGTTCAGAAAAGGACTGTATCCATGAATTCCCTCTCCCTAGCGAGCTTTACTGAACCGGCAATGGCGGTGGGGGCCGGTCTGTCTCTCAAGGAGGTGTATCAGCGTTGGCAAGAAACCCTCCCAGAAACGATCGTCGTTGTGGATGAGGGGCAAAAACCTGTGGGGGTGGTGCAGGGCTGGGGGTTGGCTTTGAGTTTGGAGCGGGAAGGGACGTTAGCCGACTTCGCGGTAGGCAGTGTGACGGCTCCTTGGCGATCGCCCGTGGTGGGGGTACCGGCAGTGTGGACGCTATTGCAGTTTCAGGAATGGCTGCGCACTCAAGCCCAGATGCCCCCCTATATTGCGGTTGTGGATGCACAGGAGTGCTTTGTGGGACTGCTGGATCAGCGACGCTTGCTCTATCATTGGGCCTGCCAGCCCCCTTTGCCTTGGCTGGCAGTGATTGAACAATTGCCTTTGCCAGTACAAATTCAAAACGCCCAAGGGAGAGTGATTTGGCAAAATCATGCTTGGTCAGAATACTTAACTGACTTTTTGCCGCTGGTACAGACTAAATTTGAGGGCATGAGTTGTCAGGCACTAGAGGGGCGATCGCTCTGGCAGGTGTGCTCATTTCCCTTGAATTTAATGTCGTTGGACTGGGAGAGAGCACAGAGCAGTGTGGCGATCGCTAGCGATCGCTATTGGGTATTTTTTGCCCAACAGCGCCAAGAGGCTGATCCAACGACCCCCACCCGCTTGCAGCAACTCCGCCTCCATCAGCAAAAGCGCCTCCTCCTGAGCTTGGGACATGAACTCAAAAACCCCCTAACGGCAATCCTCGGCCTTACCCAACTCCTGTGGCAACACCCCCTACCCGAGCAACAGGACTACCTTGCCCTAATCCAGCGTAGCGGTTGGCAAATGAATCGCCTCATTCAGGCATGGCAGGACTACACCCGCGCCCTCTGGCGAGAGTTGGAATTGCAATGGGAAACTGTAGAACTGGCGGATTTGTGGTTGCGATCGCAGGAGTTGGCGGAGCATCTCTACAATCTGACCCCGCCGAGTTGGCATTGGCAAATTGATCAGCCCTTGAGTCATGTCTACCTCTGGGGCGACGCTTTGCGGCTACGGCAGATTCTTGGCCATCTCCTAGGGTGGCTGATGCTCTTTCCCAGCGATCGCTATGGACTGCGCTTGAGTCGCTGGCAAAATTGGCTGGCGTTGCAACTGTGGGAAGAGGGACATGGTATTCCTCTTCAGGATCACGATCGCCTGCTACACGAATGTCTCGAGGACTACGCCGAAGTAACAATGGGGCTGATGCTAGCCCACCAACTCTGTCGTCTCCACAATGGTGAGCTTTCCTTTATCGCCCAAGCCGATCGCTGGAGTGAGTGGACAGTGCTGCTGCCCTTTAGGGAGGAACTTCCCCCTGAATTGCCCACTACAGCTCAATTGATCCTTTTAATCAGTAATGATGCCACGTGGATCATGCACACCACTGCCGCATTGCGAGACAGCCATTACGGATATATGGTCGCTCGCCATCCCCTTGAAGCGCTGGATAAGCTGGAGCAACTGCAACCCACAGCAATTATCGTCCGCCCCGCCAGTAGTCTCATTCTGGCTGATGTGGTTGAAAGTCTTGCCACCAGTCCCTTCACTGCCACTGTGCCGTTGATCATCCTCTCCGATGAGGCCACTCCTTTGGGCCTGACCGGTTTTGTGCAACGGCTGCCCTTGAGTAGTCATCCCAGTCTGCTGATCGATGTCCTCGATCGCTGGTGTTTTCCGCGACTGACTTCTCCAGCGGCAAAACCAACCTTTGAGCATCCCCCCCTGAATCAGACGGTACTTCGCCTCGGTTTACTCCATGAAATTAGTCTACCCCACCTGCGGCTTCTCGAAGCAGAAGACCTTGAACAGGCCGATCTCTTGGTGGATATTTGGCAGCCTGACGTTCTGATTTGGGACTTGCCCGCTGCGGAAGTCCCCCATCTGGAGAATCACCCCAAAGTGCGAAAACTCCCCGTGATTACCTTGGCAGAAGATAGCAGCCGAGCCATTCATCAATTGGGAGATGTCATGGTCTTTCCCTGCCTCAACCTTGAGGACTTAATGGATGTGGTGCTCCTTGCTGCAACGGTAAAGACTCAAAGCTGACTCAGGACTGTCCGCGCCGCCGCAATGGTGCGCTCAATATCCGCCTCCGTATGGGCAAGGGAGGTAAAGCCCGCTTCAAACTGGGATGGCGCAAGGTAAATCCCCTGCTCTAGCATGCCGCGGTGGAAGGCAGCAAACTTTTTCAAATCGGACTGCTTGGCTTGATCATAGTTGGTCACCGGACCAGCGGTGAAAAAGAGGCCAAACATACCACTGATGTGCCCACCACACACCTCGTGGCCAAACTCCCGGGCAGCGTCTAAAAGTCCCTGTACCAGCTTGCCCGTGATCCGATCCAAGTACTCATAGCTGCCGGGGCGGCTGAGAATTTCCAGGGTTTTAATGCCCGCTGTCATTGCCAAGGGATTGCCGGAGAGGGTACCCGCTTGATACACAGGCCCCGCAGGCGCCACCATCTTCATAATGTCAGCGCGACCACCATAGGCACCCACGGGCAGACCACCGCCAATCACTTTTCCGAGGGTAGTTAGATCCGGTGTGACCCCAAATTTTTCTTGGGCACCGCCATAGGCAATGCGAAAGCCCGTCATCACTTCGTCAAAGACCAAGAGGGCGCCATATTGTTTCGTCAGCTCCCGCAGTCCTTCGAGAAAGCCCGCATCGGGGGGAATAAAGCCAGCATTGCCAACCACGGGTTCAAGGATCACACCCGCAATATCATTGGGATACTGTTCAAAGAGGCGAGTGACCGCTTCCAGATCGTTGTAGGGCGCCGTTAATGTTGCGGCGGTGGTTGCTTTCGGCACGCCGGGAGAATCGGGTAAACCCAAGGTGGCGACGCCTGACCCCGCCTTGACCAAGAACATATCAGCATGGCCGTGGTAGCAGCCTTCAAATTTGATCACTTTTTCCCGCTGGGTATAGGCACGCATTAGCCGCAGCACTGCCATACAGGCTTCGGTTCCGGAATTCACAAAGCGCACCATCTCAACGCTAGGGACAGCGGCAATCACCATTTCCGCCAAGATATTCTCAAGCAGGCAGGGGGCACCAAAGCTAGTTCCCTTTTCGAGGGCGGCATGGAGGGCGTCAATGACTTCAGGATGGGCATGGCCAACGATCGCGGGTCCCCAAGACCCCACATAGTCAATGTATTGGTTGCCGTCCACATCCCAAATGTGGGCACCCCTGACGTGATCAAAGACAATGGGCTGGCCGCCGACGGACTTGAAGGCACGCACAGGTGAACTGACGCCACCGGGCATGAGTTTTTGGGCAGCGGCAAAAATTTCTTGGGATTTGGTGGTCTGAAAAACAGTCGTGGTCAACGTCAACTCCCTCAAGCATTGGCGTGCTCACAGTATTATAGGCAATTCTTCTGCTCCTTAACCCCACAAGGGCACATGTTGCAATTCTTTACGGTCTTGGCGGTTGATTTATGGCTTTTGGGAGAATCACACTGGATTTTTAGCCACAGCACAGCTATCTTTACAAGAGGTCTATTGTCGTCCACGCCACTTCTGCCAACTTTCTCCATCTTCTCCCACTGAATTACTCCTCTACGGTGGCAACTAGTCTTCATGCCCACACATGGCTGGAACCAGGGGAGTGTATTTGGCCTCAACCCAAGCCCGTGCAAGTCATGCTTCCCCTCAAGGAATCCTTGCTAAATCAGCACTTCAGCATAGCAATAGCGATCGCGGGGGTCTTGGCATGATGAAACAACCAATTCTTTAGTAATACTCTCCTCAGGTGATTTCCCAGGGAAGACGTCCTCGCTCTGTGGTAGCTCTATCTCTCCCTTGGTGAAGAGAAGATCATCAATTTTCAGGCGGCGGATTTCAGATCTGCTTTTGCATAGGCGGAGCACTTGGTGAGAACTAAATGGTTGACTTAAAGCCAAACATCACCGTTTCTCATTGTTCGATTGCCGAGGAGTGGGGCAGATGCCAGTTTTGCAAACCATGGAAACCGTTGATACCCCCCTATTAGCCGCTGCTCAATCCATCTATAATCTCTACCAGCAGGTTCATGGGGCAAAAACGGTGCCTGCAGGTGTTGCTATTAATCGGCAAACCCTACGGGGTTATGTGCTGTTTACTAGCCAGCCAGTCCTGCTGCCCCAAGAATGCTTTATTCCCTACGATCATCTGCCGGAAGTAACACGCCTATCAATGCACTAACTGTTTTGACCTTTGCCAGCTACTGCTTTGTTTTTGGCCTTGGGGCAGCGGTGGGAAGCTTTCTCAATGTTGTGATCTACCGTGTGCCAAGGGGGCGATCGCTCCTCTATCCACCGTCTCGCTGCCCGATCTGTTTGACAACGCTCAAGCCCTGGGACAATATCCCGATTTTGGGCTGGCTATTCCTGCGGGGGCAATGTCGGTATTGCCATGCGCCAATTTCTTGGCGGTATCCTGCGATTGAGCTGTTGACGGCACTGCTTTATGTCCTGATTGTGGCTGTCAGTGGTTGGCAGGGGCAAACGCTGGTGCTGTGGCTGCTGAGTGCATGGCTCTTGGCCTTGGCCTTGATTGATCTTGATACGATGACGCTGCCCCATCCCCTGACGAAGTGGGGGTTGATCACTGGGTTGCTCGTGAGAGGCTTAACCACGGGTCTAGGAGGACTTACAGAGGGGATCATTGCCGCAGTGATTGGCATTTGGCTTTTTGATCTGATCCGCTGGGGGGGAGCGATCGCCTTTCATCAAGAGGTAATGGGCGGCGGAGACGGTAAACTAGCAGCGATGATCGGCGCTTGGCTGGGTTGGCAGGGGCTGCTTGTTACGTTTTTTTTGGCCTGTGCCCTCGGTGGCCTCATGGGGGGATTCGGTATTGCCCTGGGTTGGATTCAGCGCCGCCAGCCCATTCCCTTTGGCCCTTTTCTAGCAGTGGCGGCCATCTTTAGCGGTCTCTTTGGCCGCCAATTGATTCATCTTTACCTGGAAACCTTTTTACGCGGCGTGTTTGTTCCCTAAGCGAATGCCATGGAGGTAGAGACTTCAACTTGGCGATCGCCTATGGATTTCACATCCAAGACAATCCAGTATGATGGAATAGTATTTTTGCCGTTTATTACGCTCCGTTGAGACTTCGCTCCAATGACCTCCTCCCCCTCTGCGTCGGCGATCACTGCTCTCACCGGTGATCAAATTCGCCAGAAATTCCTCGATTTCTATGCGGCCAAAGGACACACCATCTTACCGAGTGCGTCCCTGATTCCTGAGGATCCAACGGTGCTGCTGACGATCGCTGGCATGCTCCCCTTCAAGCCAATTTTCCTCGGTCAAGAAGCGCCGAAGGTGCCCCGCGCCACCACCGCTCAAAAATGTCTGCGCACCAATGACATTGAAAATGTGGGTCGCACCGCTCGCCACCACACGTTCTTTGAAATGCTGGGCAACTTTAGCTTTGGCGACTACTTCAAGGCGGAGGCCATTGTTTGGGCATGGGAGCTGATGACCACGGTTTATGGTTTAGCTCCGGAACGCCTCTTGGTGAGCGTCTTTGAAAATGACGATGAGGCCTATGACATTTGGCATCGCCAAGTGGGCTTACCCAAGGAGCGCATCCAGCGCATGGGCGAGGAGAGCAACTTTTGGACGGCGGGGCCGACGGGTCCCTGTGGCCCTTGTTCTGAGATTTACTACGACTTCTATCCAGAAAAGGGGCTAGCTAACGTTAATCTCGATGACGATGGCCGCTTCATCGAACTCTACAACTTAGTGTTCATGGAGTTGAACCAAGACGACCAAGGTCGCCGTACCCCCCTCAAGGCGAAAAACATTGATACCGGTATGGGCTTGGAGCGGATGGCGCAGGTGCTCCAAGGGGTGCCCAACAACTACGAAACGGACTTAATTTTCCCAATTATTGAGGCAGCCGCGCAGCGAGCCGGGATTCAGTACCACAAAGCCAATGCCAGCACCCAAACCTCCCTCAAAGTGATTGGTGATCACACCCGTGCGGTGGTTCATCTCATTGCCGATGGTGTCACTGCCAGTAATGTGGGGCGTGGCTATGTCCTGCGGCGGTTGATTCGGCGGATTGTGCGCCATAGTCGGCTGTTGGGAATCAATGGGCTGGTAACCCCTGATCTTGCTCAAGTGGCGATTGATCTGGCTGCCCCTGTCTATCCCAATGTCCGCGAGCGGCAGGCAGTCATTCTCAGCGAGCTCCAGCGGGAGGAGGAACAGTTTCTCAAAACCTTGGATCGGGGTGAGAAGCTCTTGGCGGAGATGCTGTCTCCCCTGAAGAAGGCTAAGGGCAAAAAACGCAGTCAACCGCAACTGGCAGGGCGCGATGCCTTTGTTCTTTTTGATACCTATGGCTTCCCATTGGAGTTGACCCAAGAGATTGCCGCAGAGCAAGGTATTGGTGTGGATGTGGCTGAGTTTGAAGCCTGTATGGCGGAGCAGCGACAACGTTCCCAAGCAGCCCACGAAACTATTGATATTACCGTTCAGGAGGGGATTGATTCCCTGGCGGATCAACTGCATCCTACGCAGTTTCGCGGCTATGACGAGTTTAGTTTGACAACGACAGTAACAGCGATTTTGGTGGCGGGTCATCCGGTAACAACGGCAACGGCAGGAACGGAAGTGCAGGTGATCCTTGAGGAAACCCCCTTTTATGCCGAATCAGGGGGTCAAATTGGCGATCGCGGGTACTTGGCCGGCAGTGATGCCCTGGTGCACATCCACGATGTGCAAAAGCAAAAGGAATTGTTTGTTCACTACGGCAAAGTGGAGCGCGGTAGCCTAAAGGTGGGCGATCGCGTGACTGCACAAATTAATCTCAGTTGTCGGCGGCGGGTACAGGCGCACCACACAGCAACGCACCTCTTGCAGGCGGCCTTGAAAAAGCTGATTGACGAGAACATTTCCCAAGCGGGGTCACTGGTGGCCTTTGATCGGCTGCGCTTTGACTTTAATTGTCCCCGTGCCCTGACCCGTGAGGAGCTGCAACAGATTGAAGATCAAATTAACGCCTGGATCAGCGAAAGCCACACCACCCACACTTATATCATGGCCCTGAAGGAAGCCAAGGCCAGGGGAGCGATCGCCATGTTTGGCGAAAAATATGGTGAGCAGGTGCGAGTTCTCGATATTCCCGGTGTCTCTATGGAACTCTGTGGTGGCACCCATGTCCACAACACCGCTGAAATTGGCCTCTTTAAGATTGTGAGTGAAAGTGGGGTGGCCGCTGGAATTCGTCGCATTGAAGCCATTGCTGGCCCGGCGGTGCGTGACTATTTGCAACAGCGCGATAGCATTGTCCGCGAGCTGTGCGATCGCTTCAAAGCCAAACCGGAAGAGGTTCTCGACCGCATTAGCCAACTACAAGCAGATCTCAAAGCCCAGCAAAAGGCACTGGAACACCTCAAAGCGGAACTGACCCTCGCCAAGACCCAAGCCCTCTTGGAGCAGGCTGAAGCCGTCGGCAATACCCACCTTCTCATTGCCTCACTGGCGGGCGTGGATCCCCAAGGGCTAAAAACCGCCGCCGAGTGGCTCCTAAATAAATTGGGTAGTGGAGCTGTGGTGTTGGCCACTCAACCTGCTGCTGACAAAGTGAACCTCTTAGTAGCTGCCAGTCAGGATATTGTGCAGCGGGGTGTGCATGCCGGTCAACTAGTCGCAGAACTTGCCCAAGTCTGTGGCGGGCGCGGTGGGGGGCGTCCCAACTTTGCCCAAGCGGGGGGATCTCAACCGGAAAAATTGGCCGAGGCGCTGGAATTGGCGCACTCTCGCCTGAAAGGGATTCTCGAATCCTGATATATTGACCTTCTGTTCCCACTCAACCGCACTATGGCCTTTGTTAACGCAAACTACCTCAAACTCAAAGCGGGGTATCTGTTTCCAGAAATTGCCCGCCGTGTCAATCAATTTTTGCAAGCCCATCCCGATGCTCCCCTGATTCGCCTAGGGATTGGTGATGTCACCGAACCACTGCCGGCGGCCTGTCGCCAGGCGATGATCAAAGCCGTCGAAGAAATGGGCGATCGTGCCACCTTCAAAGGCTATGGCCCTGAGCAGGGGTATCCCTGGCTGCGGGAAAAAATTGCTGCCCACGACTTCCAATCGCGGGGCTGTGACATTGATGCCAGTGAAATTTTTATCTCTGATGGCTCCAAGTGCGACACCGGCAATATCCTGGACATTTTTGGCAGCAACAACCGCATTGCCGTTACAGACCCCGTCTATCCCGTCTATGTGGATACCAATGTCATGGCAGGGCATACGGGCGAAGCCAATGAACGGGGGGAGTACGCTGGACTGGTCTATTTGCCAATTACCGCTGAAAACCACTTCACTGCCATGCTACCCAGTGAACCTGTGGACTTAATCTACCTCTGCTTCCCCAACAACCCCACCGGTGCAGTGGCCCCGCGGGAGCATTTGCAGGCCTGGGTAGACTATGCCCGTGCCCACAAAGCAATCATCTTCTTCGATGCTGCCTACGAAGCCTTTATTACCGATCCGGCTATTCCCCACTCGATCTATGAAATCCCCGGTGCCCGCGAGTGCGCCATTGAATTCCGTTCCTTCTCCAAAAATGCCGGCTTTACGGGAACCCGCTGCGCTTTTACCGTTGTGCCCAAGGATCTCAAGGGAGAAACCAGCGGTGGTGAAGTGGTGCAGCTCTGGTCGCTTTGGCTACGGCGACAATCCACGAAGTTTAATGGCGTCTCCTATATTGTGCAGCGGGGCGCCGAAGCCGTCTATTCTGAAGCCGGCCAAGCCCAAGTACGGGAATTGGTGACCTTTTATATGGAAAATGCCCGTCTTATCCGCGAAAAACTGACCCAAGCAGGCTTTGAGGTCTATGGCGGTGTCAATGCCCCCTACGTTTGGCTGAAGACACCTGCCGGTATGGGTAGTTGGGACTTTTTCGATAAATTGCTGCACACCTGCTTTGTAGTGGGTACTCCCGGTGCTGGCTTCGGGGCCGCGGGCGAGGGTTATCTGCGTCTTTCGGCCTTCAATAGCCGCGAGAATGTGGTTGAGGCCATGGACCGCGTCGTGGCAGCCTTTACTTGAGGAGACTGGATGAGCCAGGGGGAAAGCTGGCAGGAAAAAGCCGCTAGGCAAGAGGGGATATTGCTGGGGCTCCTCAGCGCAGCCGGCTATGCCCTTTTTACCCTTCTGCCGGACAGTCACAGCCTAATGGTGGCTTGGCCTTGGGTACTCCTGTGGCAAGCGGCAGTGGGGGTGCCTCTCCTTTGGTTTTTGCAGGTGTTGGCCTATCAACGGCGGGTGCAGCCCTTGGGGAATGGCTTTGATGGCGTGGTGCTGTTACTCCTGTTGGCATTGGGGATTTCCGGAACCCTGAGTGCCTTTCCCAATCAGGCTCGCTGGTATGGCTGGGCACTCTTGGGGGGAATCGCTGTCCTTTATCCCCTAGGGGCTTGGTTGCGCACTCCAGAGCGACGCTGGCAAATCGTGGGCTTTCAAGGCTATCTCACTGCCCTCGTGATCCTTGTCAGTTTAAGTCTTTGGTTGGGCACAACGATCGCCACGGCAATTTTCGATACCCCCCAAGGATTACCCCCCCACCTCAATGGGGACAGTTTGGAACTCCGCAACTGGGCACCCTTTGGCCACCAAAACTATGTGGCGGGCTATCTGCTGCTAGCGTTACCTTTGGTGGGACTTTTGGCCATTGAAGCAGAAGCCAGTGAACCGTGGTGGCGATCGCGCCCATTTTGGATTGCCGTGCTGCTTTTGGGTCTAGTCACCCTCTACACCACATTTTCACGGGGGGGCGGCCTCGGCTTGCTGGCAATGGTGATTCCCCTTGGGGTGGGTTGGATTTGGCACTATCGCCGCCAGCGCCGCTCTGGGTGGGGATTCTTGGCTTTGGTGGGCTTAGCGGTGGTTGCTCTGGCCAACGATCGCCTCCGACGCAGCTTAGCGGCTCTTTTGCAGGGCGGACAAGGGAGCGAACTGGCCTACCGCTGGATTACCAGTATGGTTGGCTGGCGCATGGGAGCTGCCCACCCTCTTAGGGGGAATGGCTTGGGCAGTGTGCCCCTCTGGTATCAGCACTATCGTCCGGGCTGGGCTGGCCGCGAAGCGGAGTGGATTTATCAGCTCCACAGTACTCCTGTGCAACTGTGGGCAGAGCTGGGGATTGGTGGGACAGCCGCTTTGGCTTTAGGGGTAGGGCTCCTCGTCTATTGGGGCAGCCGCTACCGTCGCTGGTGGCCGAACTTAGAAGAGCGGGAACAACGGCTGGCGATCGCCCTCTACCTCGCCCTTTGGGGCTATGGGGTTCTCAGTCTCACGGATTTTCAGCTCGATAACGTCGGTATTGGTGGTCTCTTTCTGATTGAACTGACACTCCTAACCACCCTGATTCGCAGTGGTCAAGGTCAAATCCCTCCCGAGCGGTTACGAACCCGCTGGGCACTCTCTCTGGTGGCTGCTGGTCTGGGGATCACCGTGGCAATGGCGGCTTGGCTCACCCCCATCCATCGCGCTTGGAGCAGCAGCAGCGAAGGCTTCCTAGCACTTTTGACGCGCCCCCCCGACTGGAATCAATTTAGCGAAAAGCTCTTCCATGCCCAGGAACTCGCCCCTTGGGAACCCTACTATCCGCTGCAACTGGGCTGGAACTATGGTCAACGAGCCATGATGACAGATAACCCCACGGCCCAGGGCAATCTCTTGCGTACTGCCATCCTGGAGTTTGAGAAGGGCATTGCCCTGTCTCCCCACCTTGAGTTTGGCTATAGTAATCTGGCATGGCTTTACTGGCGCAGTGGCAATTTTGCAGCAGCAATTCCTACCTTTGTGAAAGCGGCTCAATTGGTACCCGCTAAACGGGGGAATTTTCTGGGACTAGGCTTAGCCCTCATTGGTGCTGATCAACCCCAACTTGCCACCCAAGCCTTGACCCTTGAGGTGCTGCGCCATCCCATCTTCATCACCAGTCCAGCTTGGCGGGTGGCCCCTTTGGCGCCCTTTTACCAACCAGTTCTGAAGGCGGTCACGGAGCGCTATCGTCAGCTAGGGCAAGAAATTCCCAGCGATCGCCCTGCCGGAAACTATGTGCGTCAGGTGTCAACCCTGCTGCGCTGGTGGCAAGGGGAATTGCCCTCGGCTGCTGACCCCCTCGCTGTGTGGCTGCGCCCCTTGGCCAACCCCAGGGAGACAACACTCAAGGCTCCCACAACGCTGGCAGTCTTTCTCAAGGCGTGGGCTGCCCCCAACAACCGCCGTGACCTCTTGGCCTCCATTTGGTCGGGTAGCCCAGAGCAACTGGAACAACTCGTGCGCTCCATGACTGGTCAGCCAACCCCCCTTGATTGGCTGCGTTCTGCAGCACCTGCCGTTGCCATTACCTATACCCGCGCCGGTTTTGGCGTGAATAGCCGCCACATTGATGGCCCTCAACCCACAGACTTTTTCATTGCCATTGACAACTTGCCGATGGTAACTCTGTTTGCACCGCTGTGGCCAGACAACTACTTTTTGCCCGAACTGGATCAAGCGCTAGAGGGCGATCGCCAGCGTCTTATTGCTGCCCTGCACCAAATCAAGGCCGACACCCATGCATCAGCCGGGCACAAAGACATCGAGAGTCAGTAGGCTCTGGGATTCGTCTAAAACTTGAAATGGCGGGGCATGGATTTGAACCATGGACCTTCGGGTTATGAGCCCGACGAGCTACCAGACTGCTCTACCCCGCGTTGCTTTAGCTTATTTAGCATAGCGTATTGTCTAGGGGCTTGGCAAGCGATCGCCAGCGGATTGACAACCCTTTTTTGCATAGAACGGGCTCAAAACAGCAAAAGCTCCAATTGAAAAGAATTTCATCCCCTTGAGCTATCCCCTGTTTTAGAAACAGCGCCATCAGTAAATAAAATACTATACTATTGAAGAAATAGATTATTTTAATTATCTGACTCAGACTAAATGTAGCAGCGCTAACTTACAAAACCCGCAAAAGTAAATAAATTATTAAAGTGAATTATTAAAGTGGGCTTGTTGAGCTTACTCCTTTAACCATGTGCCTACCTCCTCCGCTCCTCAGTACACTCCAAGAAATCTATCAACACCAAGCCTCAATGCTCTCTGAGAGCCCCCTGCCAACCGAAAACCAGCTTCTGCTTCTGATTGAGGCACTCCCAGAAGCAACCCGTGCCACCCTAGCAACACTGCTGATGTGCCACTCTCAGACTAAGGCGTCTGTGCCCATCAACTTGGCCTACCTCTTGACACTAGAGGGTGAAATCCTCAATCTACTTGGTGTGACATCCCCAGTACGCCCTCTGTTGACGCCGCCAGGCCTACAGAGGCTGCAAAACTATCTGCCATGGTTTAGGAAGGCTAGCCAGATTGTCCAGAATCACCTCGGTTGCGACCTTGTGCGCAATTACTGGTTGATTAGCCGCCCTAACGATCCCTGGCTGCGCACCATTCGGGTTGAGATCTTTTACAATGAGCAAGGGTCTGCTCCCGATCGCTGCCTCAACGAGGAGCAGCAAGATCTGTTACAAATGTGGTTAGAGCAATTTATTCTCTACTGCTATCGCCTTTTACCCACGCTCCCAGCAGAGGCAATGGCAGCAGGAATTCCTGTTCCTCCTCAATTGCTACAAGCAGCGGCCTAACTCAAAAAGACCTTGCTCAAACTTTGGTGTCCGTCGGCCATCAATTGAATTGTGGAGCACATTCTGCTACTAGAGGATGAAACGGAACTAGCCGACCCCTTAGGTCACATCCTACGTCAAGAGGGCTACCACGTTGACGTGGCCTATGATGGTGAAACGGCTCAAGCCTACTGGCAAAGGCAGCGCCCCTACCACCTATTGATTTTGGATTGGATGGTACCCCCGCCCACAGGGCTAGAACTCTGTCAACGATGGCGCCAAGCAGGTGATGAGACCCCCGTTCTCTTTCTCACTGCTCGAGATACAGTCGATGACCGGGTATGCGGTCTGGATGCCGGTGCCGATGATTATTTGGTGAAGCCCTTTGAACTACGGGAATTGCTAGCACGGGTACGGGCACTGCTGCGACGGCGGCATGCGATGGGGTGTACAGCCCCCATTCTTTGCTGGCAGGATTTGCGTTTAGATGTTGAAGGTCGTTTGCTCTACCGGGGACAACAGTGCATCTGCCTGTCGGAAAAGGAAACGGCACTTTTGGCGCTCTTCCTCAAGCACCCGACGGAACTGCTCAGCCATGAATTGATTGCCAGTCAACTGTGGCCGGATCAGCCCTGTGTCAATCGCAACCTATTGGCAGCCCAGATTCGGCTCCTACGCCGCAAAATTGAGCACAGGGATGAACCCTCCCTGATTCAAACGGTCTATGGTCAAGGCTATCGGCTACGCCCAGTTGCTGCACCTGAAAGCTAAGGCCACCGTTGCAGCATCTTGGAGGGGGAGGGGCCAGATACAATCCAGATACAATAGATAAGCTGTTCTTTCGGGAAAACTGTTGTGGACGATCGCTACGACCCCCAAGTGATTGAGGCCAAGTGGCAACAGGAATGGGCTGCACGCCAACTGGATCGCACCGACACCGATCCGCAAAAGCCCAAATTCTATGCCCTCTCCATGTTTCCCTACCCCTCAGGGAATCTGCACATGGGGCACGTCCGCAACTATACGATTACCGATGTCATTGCCCGCTGTCGGCGGATGCAGGGTTACCGCGTTCTCCACCCCATGGGCTGGGATGCCTTTGGCCTGCCGGCGGAAAATGCTGCCATTGAACGGGGAATTCATCCCCGCCTTTGGACACAACAGAATATTGGCCAAATGCGCCAAGAACTGCAACGTCTTGGCCTCGCCTACGATTGGGAACGGGAGGTGACCACCTGTGACCCCGACTACTACCGCTGGACACAATGGCTGTTTTTGGAATTTTTTGAGGCGGGCTTGGCCTACCAAAAAGAGGCAGCGGTGAACTGGGATCCCGTGGATCAAACGGTTTTGGCCAATGAGCAGGTGGACAGTGAAGGACGGTCCTGGCGATCGGGGGCCTTAGTGGAACGGCGACTGCTGAAGCAATGGTTCCTGAAAATTACCGCCTATGCTGAGGAACTGTTGAATGACTTGGAACAACTGACCGGCTGGCCAGAGCGGGTGAAATTAATGCAGGCCAACTGGATCGGTCAGTCCACCGGTGCCTATTTGGAATTCCCAATTGTGGGCAGCAATGAGAAAATTGGTGTTTTTACCACCCGTCCCGATACCGTCTACGGCGTAACATACGTGGTACTGGCGCCAGAACATCCCCTCACGCTGAAGGTGACCACGAGCCGCCGCCGCAAAACCGTCGAAGCCTTTATTGCCAGTGTGCAACAGGAAAGTGAACTGGAACGTACAGCGGGCGATCGCCCCAAACGGGGTGTGGCCACCGGCGGCAAAGCCCTAAATCCCTTTACCGGCGAAGCAATCCCCATTTGGATTGCCGATTATGTCCTCTACGAATACGGTACCGGTGCCGTGATGGGCGTACCTGCCCACGATGAGCGGGATTTTCAGTTTGCCAAAGCCCACAAGCTCCCCATCCGCCAAGTGATTATCCCCCCAGACGGCAAAGCCAGTGCCCGCCCCAAGGCCGCCTATACAGAGCCGGGGAGATTGATCAACAGTGGTCAATTTGATGGCATGGACTCCACCGCAGCTAAAGTAGCGATTACCGAATACGCAGCGGCTCAAGGCTGGGGACGGGCGCAAGTGCAGTATCGGCTGCGGGATTGGCTCATTTCCCGCCAACGCTATTGGGGCGTCCCCATTCCCATCATTCACTGTCCGCAGTGTGGGCCAGTGCCGGTGCCGCGCTCAGAATTACCGGTGCTCCTCCCTGAAGACGTGGAGTTTACCGGTCGCGGGCCTTCTCCCTTGGCGAAGCTTGCTGCATGGCGCGATGTCCCCTGCCCGCAGTGTGGTGGGCCGGCCCAGCGGGAAACGGATACCATGGACACATTCATTGACTCCTCTTGGTACTACTTCCGCTACGCTGATGCCCGCAACAGTGAAGCCCCCTTTGACCCCGCAGCCATCAAGGACTGGTTACCGGTGGATCAGTACGTGGGGGGAATTGAGCACGCCATTCTGCATTTGCTCTACTCGCGCTTTTTTACCAAAGTCTTGCGCGATCGCCAGCTCGTGCATGTGAGTGAACCCTTTCAGCGACTGCTCACCCAAGGCATGGTTCAAGGGCGCACCTACAAAAATCCGCGCACTGGTAAATACATCATTCCCAGCCGCATCCCCGATCTCAACCAACCCACCGATCCCGACACAGGGGAAGCCCTAGAGGTGGTCTATGAGAAAATGTCCAAGTCGAAGTACAACGGCGTTGCTCCCGGCGATGTCATCCAACAGTACGGTGCCGACACAGCGCGGATGTTTATCCTCTTCAAAGCGCCCCCCGAAAAAGACCTGGAATGGGACGATGCTGACGTTGAAGGGCAGTTTCGCTTTCTCAACCGCGTCTGGCGACTCGTACAAACGTTCAAAGCCAAGGGGGGTCGGCTGGGGCAACCCCTGCCCACAACCCTAACCAAAGCCGAAAAAGATCTGCGCCGTGCCATTCACACAGCCATTAAAGAAATCAGTGAGGACATTGAAGGTGACTATCAACTGAATACGGCTGTTGCTGAACTCATGAAACTCAGTAATGCCCTCAGCAGTGCCGACTGCTACACCTCTGGGGTCTATAGCGAAGGCATCCAAACCCTACTCACCCTCCTTGCTCCCTTTGCCCCCCACATCAGCGAAGAACTTTGGCACCAACTGGGGGGCACTGATTCAATTCACCGCCAGCCTTGGCCAAAAGCAGACCCCACTGCCCTCGTTGCCGATGAAATTACCCTTGTCATTCAGGTCATGGGTAAAACCCGTGGCGCGATCCAAGTGCCAGCCGCTGCCAGCCAAGCCGAACTTGAGGAAGCTGCCAAGCACTCAGAGATTGGCCAGCGCTATCTCGCGGGTAAAACCATTAAAAAAGTCATTGTTGTGCCGGGCAAGTTGGTGAACTTCGTCCTAGAGTCCTAAAGGTAAGCCCTTGGCGGCGGTTACTCTAGAGACTTGTCAAGGACTTGTCAAGATTGCTCACCATTGCTCCCCAAAAGCTCTAGGATAAGGACTGTAACTGTTCTCGCAGCAACTATGGGTGAGGCAAAGCGGCGCAAAGAAACCCTCGGTGAGGCCTACGGTCAACAACAGGGGGGCTGGCTAAAAAAGGAGCAACTGTTGCTGATTCAGAAATGGGTGACGCGAGGAACGTGGCTGGGGATTGGCCTACTGGTGGTGATTTGGTTAACAGTGCGTTTTATCGGCCCCAGTTTTGGCTGGTGGGAATTGACGGTGAATTAGAGGGCCCATGTTGGAGCTATTGGCAGCAGTAGCATGGTACTGGGGACAGCCGCCCTTTGAGGCTCTCAAAGCAGTGATTTTTCCCTATCATGCGGCGCTGTATCAGTATCGCGATCGCTACCTGCAAACGCTAGCTGAAGAAGGCTTTGCCCCCAGCCAACAGGGGATTTGGATTCAAAGTGCCCAGCAGTTACTTGTAAACCACCAGGGAGATCGCCCCCTTCCTGCTGCATCGGTCACCAAAATCGCCACGAGCCTTGCTGTTCTCGACAAATACCCCTTTGAGCATCAGTTTCTCACTCGCATTGGCACGACAGGCAGGCTACAAAATGGTGTCCTCAGGGGGGATTTGGTCTTGATTGGCGGCAATGATCCCCTGTTTGTGTGGGAGGAGGCGATCGCCCTTGGCAATGCCCTCAATCGCTTGGGAATTCAGCAAGTGCAAGGGAACTTAGTCATCGTCCCTCCCTTTATCATGAACTTTTACTCTGACCCCCAGATCAGCGCAGAGCTATTCAAACTGGCCCTAGATCATCGCCGGTGGACCCCCGAAATTGCAGCGGCCTATGGGCAGCACCTCAAGGAACAACCGCGCCCCCAAGTGAGTATTGCCGGTGGAACACGCTTCCAAGGTACGATCCCCGCCAATGTCACGATTCGCCTAGAGCACCGCTCCCTTCCCTTAGGGGAAATTGTGCGACAAATGAATATCTACAGCAACAATGGAATTGCAGAAATGCTGGCAGAAATGGTAGGAGGTGCTGCAACCGTGGCTCAAGTGGCTGCCCGTAAAGCCAATGTTTCCGCCGCTGAAATTCAACTGATCAATGGTTCAGGGCTGGGGGAGGAGAATCGAATTTCTCCCCGGGCAGTGTGTGGTATGCTCTTTGCCCTCCAGCAGGAGTTAGCCGCGAAAAACCACAGTTTGGCAGATGTGCTACCCATGGCAGGGCGCGACGGCGGTACATTAGAGGATCGTCAATTGCCTGCGGCAACGCTAGTGAAAACCGGTTCCCTTTGGAATGTGAGTGCCCTAGTGGGGGTCTTGCCTACGGCTCGATACGGCACTGTCTGTTTTGCACTCTTGAATGGTGGCAGCAACCTAGAGGGCTTTCGGCGGGCGCAGGATCGCTATGTGCAGCACCTCAGTCAAACCCTCCAACCGAGTCAACTACCGGGGGCGGAATTCCACAGCCAAGCTGGTGCTCCCCGCTTTGGGGATCCCCAACGGATCCAGGCTGTAACGGCGCAATAAAGACGCAATAAAGATGACGGCTCAACAACTGGGAATAGTCGTCCAAGGCTCCCTCAGTCAAGGCCTTGAAGTGCGACTCAGTGGTCAGGTTTCAGTGGAGGAACTGCGGGTTGGGCAATTTTTGGTGGTGCAAGGCCGGCGATCGCGCTTCTTTTGCCTGCTGACGGATGTTGCTCTCGGCACTGCCAATCCCCGCATTCTCCTCAATCCCCCCGCCCTTGAAGATACCTTTTTGCAGGAGGTGCTAGCAGGCAATGGCACGTTTGCCACCTTGAGTGTGGCGCCAATGCTAATGATTCTCGACGATGAGCAGGAACTCCGTCCTGTGAAAACCATTCCTGCCCACTTCAGTCCGGTTTACGAAGCCAGTGAACGAGACTTTCGTGCCGTCTTTGGCTGGGAGGACGATCCGCAGCGGCGCCACTTTGCCATTGGTACCCCTTTGGATATGGCGGTGCCCATTTGTTTGGATTTAGATCGCTTTGTGGAGCGCAGCAATGGCGTATTTGGCAAGTCGGGCACGGGCAAGTCCTTTTTGACGCGGCTGTTGTTGTCGGGGATTATCCGCAAACAGGCGGCGGTGAACCTGATTTTTGATATGCACTCGGAGTATGGCTGGGAGGCCACCCGGGAAGGCAAGCAACTGAGTACCGTTAAGGGATTGCGGCAACTGTTTCCACGCCAAGTAAAGATCTATACCCTTGACCCTGAATCCACCCAACGGCGGGGCGTGCGCGATGCCCAGGAACTCTACATTGGTTTTGATCAAATCGAGGTCGAGGACTTGGCGCTGGTGCAGGCAGAACTCAACCTCTCGGAGGCCAGCCTAGAAAATGCAATGATTCTGCGCAACGAGTTTGGTAAGGGCTGGATCACTCGCCTGCTGATGATGACCAATCAGGAGATTCAGGAGTTTTGTGAAACAAAAATGGGCAGCAAGGCTTCTATCATGGCCCTGCAACGCAAACTCACGCGGCTGGAACAACTGAAGTACCTACGCAACACCTGTAGCAAGAACTACATTGGCCAAATTTTGGCGACCCTGGCTGCAGGTCAACATGTGGTGATTGAGTTTGGCTCCCAAGCGAATATGCTCTCCTATATGCTGGCGACGAATATTATTGCCCGCCGCATTCACCAAGCCTACGTGCAGCAGTCAGAGGTCTTTCTGCAAACGAAAAATCCGAGCGATCGCCCCCGGCAACTGGTAATCACGATTGAAGAAGCTCACCGCTTCTTGGATCCAGCAACCGTAAAACAGACGATCTTTGGCACGATCGCCCGCGAAATGCGCAAGTATTTCGTGACCTTGCTGGTTGTGGATCAGCGGCCTTCCGGCATTGATAGTGAAATCATGTCGCAAATTGGTACTCGCATTACGGCCCTCCTCAACGATGAAAAAGACATTGAGGCAATTTTCACTGGGGTGCCCGGATCACAGCAGTTGCGTTCAGTGTTGGCAAAGCTGGATTCCAAACAGCAGGCTCTGGTCCTTGGCCATGCAGTGCCGATGCCAGTGGTGATTCAAACCCGTAGCTATGATGAAAGTTTCTATGGGGAAATCGGCGATCGCGACTGGCAGGAACTACCCACACCTGCGCTCTTAGAGGCGGCTGAAGCTGCTAAGTCAGATTTAGGGATTTAGCCGCGGGATTTACAGATTTACAATGGATAGGTGAATTCCACTCTCAGTGAGGAAAACACTGTGGCCCACACGATTGTCACCAATACCTGTGAAGGGGTTGCTGATTGCGTCGAGGCTTGTCCGGTAGCCTGTATTCATCCAGGGCCGGGCAAAAATAGCAAGGGCACGGATTGGTTCTGGATTGATTTTGCCACTTGCATTGACTGCGGCATCTGTCTGCAAGTGTGTCCTGTCGAGGGGGCAATTGTGCCCGAAGAACGTCCTGATTTACAAGCAACGCCCGCATGATGGCGGCGCAATGGCTGGATCGGGTCCGGCTTTTGGGGCGCGATCGCCTGCAACAGGTACAAATTGCCGATGGCAAGGTAGTCGCCATTGGCTCAGATTTAATTCCACCGCAAGCTGTTGGCGTTGTGGATTTTGCTGGTGATTATCTCTCCCTGGGGGGGGTCGATTTACAAATTAACGGTGCCTTGGGCATTCCTTTTCCGGAGTTGAAGACGGCAGAACCGCTGCCTAAAATTAGCCGCTACCTTTGGCAACAGGGGATTGATGCCTATGCCCCCACCATCGTAACCGCTCCCCTAGGGGCAATTCACACCGCTTTGGGACTGATTCACCAGTATGTGCCGAACTCTCTGGAGCCGGAAGCTGAGATTCTCGGCGTCCATTTAGAGGGGCCGTTTCTCAATCCCCACAAGCGGGGGGCCCACCCCCAAGAGTATCTGCAACCCTTGACCTTGGAAGCTGTTCAAGCAGTTCTGGCAACCTTTAGCCCAGCAGTGTGCATTCTCACCCTAGCGCCGGAATTGGATACAAGCCATCAGGTTTTGCCCTACTTGCGGGAGTTAGGAATTACCGTCAGTTTAGGCCACTCCATGGCCACCCTAGCCCAAGCCCAGGCGGCTTTTGAGGCGGGTGCCACTATGATTACCCATGCTTTTAATGCCATGCCTCCCCTCCACCATCGAGAGCCGGGACTGTTAGCAGCCGCCCTGACCGATCAGCGGGTCTGGTGTGGGGTGATTGCCGATGGGGTTCATGTCCATCCCCAAATGTTACGGATTTTGTGGCAATGCGCGGGCGATCGCCTGTTTTTGGTCAGTGATGCGCTGGCACCGCTGGGGTTAGGGGATGGCCTGTACCCTTGGGATGAGCGGCACATTGAGGTCAAAAATGGCACTGCACGATTGGCTGATGGCACCCTCTGCGGTACCACAGTGCCGCTGCTGACCATGGTGGGACGATTAGTGGACTGGGGAGTGTGCAATTTTGAAGCAGCGTTAACATTGGCGACGGTAAACCCGCGCCGGGCTCTGGGCTTGAGGACTGAACTATTGCAACAACCGGCCACTCACCTGTTGCGCTGGCGATCGCCTGACCATTATGAACGCCTGCCGGCTACTGGCCCCCCTGCTCGGCGATAATTGCGAGAACCATGAGCACCGCATAAAGAACACTTCCCAGCAATCCTAAAATGACAGCCATCCAAGTGAACAACTTGGCCTTATTTGAGGCCTCTAGCGCCCCGGCACGATCGCCGGCGGTCAACTTTGAGTCAACTTGGGCGGCAAAGATAATTGCGATAATTCCAACGGGTAAACAGCAACAAATTGTTGAAAGAATTGCTGGAACAAGATAGTTGGGGATGTTTTGCTCTGAACTGCTTGACATTTAAGCTTCCTCAAAAACACATTTAATTTTGTTTAGAAAATGTAAAGAGAAATATAAATTGAGATCCTAGTCAAGGTCTAAATTAATCTATTGTTTTTCAGAAAGCAAGCGTCTTGGCGCCAAGGCGGCAACAGCAAACACCAAGTGCGGAGAGGTTGTGGCAAACTAAAGAAGAATCCGTCCTGCTTAGTCAACACCGAGACGCCCATCGTGCTTAAAACAATTGCCCGCTCTATCTTTGGTCTGAGTCTAGTCCTCCTCAGTAGCAGTGTGGCCACGGCGCAGGTGGTGCTACCGCGCACCCTTGAACTCAATCCTAAGGAGATGGAGCAAAATGGCTTTATCGTGGCACAAGAAGCCCTGCAACTGGCGCAGTTCCAGCAATTTCAAGATGCGTTGGTGCGAGCCAAGCTGGCCGTGCAGTTAGCACCTCAGGCCCACGAGATCTGGGCCTTGCTCGGTGGCCTGTATCTCACGGTCAATCAACCTCAGGAGGCTGTTCCTGCCCTAGAGCAGGCCTTGAAACTGAATACCAAAAATCCAGCCGCCTATTTCAACCTAGGCACTGCCCACTTTCGCCTAGGACAGTACGGGGCAGCGGTGCGGGCAATCGCCCAGGGATTGGCTCTCAAACCCGATGCCACAGAGGAATGGTTTAATCTGGGCAACGCCTATCTCAAACTGGGAGAAAAGGAGCAGGCGATCGCTCAATACCGTCGTGTCCTGCGTTTGGATCGCCAGTTTTGGCCAGCCTACACCAACATTGGTTTGGTGCTCTATGAGCAAGGCAGGATTCAGCAGGCGGCAAAGAACTGGGAACAGGCGGCAGACATTGACCCCAAGGCCAGTGAGCCTAAACTGGCTTTGGCCACGGCTCTCCTTCGCCTGGGGCAGGAAGAAAGGGCAATACAACTCGCAGAGGAGGCGCTGCGTCTCGATAGTCGCTACGGCACGGTGGAGTTTCAACGGGAGAACCTCTGGGGCGATCGCTTGGTGGCGGATACGCAAACCCTATTGGCCAAGCCCCCCCTGCGGGCACTGATGAGCCAACTGGAGCAATCTGCCCTTCCTCAGCCCTAGCATGATTGAGATTCGTGCAGCAGAGATCACCGACTTGCCAAGTGTGGCTCAGCTCGTGGCGCTGAGTTTTCATCCCGGTGGCGGTTGGCAAGCCCTTTGGCGCGGTTTTCTCCAGTTGGGGATTGAGCAGGATTTGCGCGATCGCTGGCAGCGCGAGCGTCCCCACTACCACTGTTGGCTAGCCATTATGCCCATAGGAGGCGCTTCTCGATGTGTAGGAAGTGTTGAGGTGCAGCTCCGTGAGATCAAGGGGCAACCCAACCCTTATCTCTCTAACTTGGCCGTGCATCCCGACTACCGACGACGGGGCATTGGCCGGCGGCTATTACAGGCGGTTGAGACCCACCTTTACGCCATCTATTCCGACTATTCCGATCTCTATCTCCACGTCCTTGCTCAAAATCAAGCAGCACGGCAGTTATATGCCCGCTGTGGCTTTGAAGTGGTTGAGGAAGACTTCACGTTTTGGGGAGAGCGAAAGTTACTGCTGCGGAAGTCCCTCACAGGCGATCGCCCCTATTCCTCTTCGCCAATTTCCTCATGGATATGAGTCACCCTATTGGCAAAATTGGCAAAGCCCGCTGCTCCTTGGTCTAGCTTTTGCCGCACCTGCTGTTCAACCTCTTGGGCAAAGGGAGGGTTCTCCTCCATGTACTTAATTGTGTTCTCGCGGCCTTGGCCAAGGTTTTCACCGTTGTAGGAATACCAAGCCCCTTTGCGGGTAATCACACCGGTTGCCTCGGCTATATCGAGAACGCAGCCTAACTTGGAAATCCCCTGACCAAAAATAATGTCAAACTCTGCAATGCGAAAGGGAGGCGCCACCTTATTTTTGGCCACCTTGACTTTGGCGCGAATCCCAAATTCCTCTGTTCCCTTCTTCAGGGTTTGCACTCGCCGAATATCTAGGCGCACCGAGGCAAAGAACTTGAGGGCTATTCCCCCCGTTGTCGTTTCCGGGTTGCCGTAGGTGACGCCAATCTTTTGCCGCAATTGGTTCAGGAAAATCACCGTACAGCCCGTTTTACCGATATTGCCGGTAATTTTGCGCAGGGCTTGGCTCATGAGGCGGGCTTGCAGCCCCACATGGCTATCTCCCATGTCTCCCTCAATTTCGGCACGGGGCACCAAGGCGGCCACGGAGTCCACCACCACAATATCCACAGCCGTCGAGCGCACCAGTTGATCCACGATTTCTAAGCCCGCTTCTCCAGTATCCGGCTGCGCCACCAGCAGGTTTTCAATATCTACCCCTAGGGCAGCAGAATAGGTGGGATCTAGGGCATGTTCGGCATCCACAAAGGCAGCGACCCCACCGGCTTTCTGGACTTCGGCTACGGCGTGGAGTGCCAACGTGGTTTTCCCTGAACTTTCAGGCCCATAAATTTCAATGATGCGTCCTTTTGGCAGACCGCCGCCCAAGGCAAGGTCAAGGGTGAGGGCGCCACTGGAAATGGTCTCCACTTTCATGCGGGTAGCATCCCCAAGGCGCATAATGCTACCCTTACCAAAGTTGCGTTCGATCTGGGCGACGGCAAGCTCAAGGGCTTTGCGCTTTTCGGCGGAAACGGTGGTGTTACTCATAGAAAGCTAAAAAAGTTAGCGTTCTTCTAGATTAGCGGATTGGCAAAGTTTATCGCTGTGAGGCAGGGTTAGATCAGCTTGCGACGGACAACGATGGCATTCTCACCCACTACGGGATCACGCAGAAGTAGGTGACCTTCGGTATCCATAACAATTATGGCCTCATACCCCAACTCATGGGCGGTTTGCCAGAGATTTTGTGCCAGTTGATCTTGCTTGGTAGGACTAAGATCATACCAACCATTGGCCAGCACTAGTTCTAGGCGCTGCTCGCTGGGGGTGAGGGTCAGGGTGGGATCAAGGGCGTTGCTGTAGCGATCGCAAATGGCCAGCAACCGCTGGCGGACGGTGAAGCTGTCACTGACGGTGGAGGAAGGAGCAATCGCCACCGCTGAGGGAGTGGGCAGCAGTGGCGGCTCTGGTATTGGTGCGGACGGCGGGGCTAGGGTTGCTGCCGTTGGTGAGGGAGCAGAACGAGGCGGCACCAGAACACTGGGTTGGGGAGGGTGGGTCGCTTTCACCGTTGGCCGAGCGGCAGACTGAAACCAACGGAGGGGATTCAACAGGAGCAGAATAAGGAGTAGGGCGATCGCGATCCCAGTTAATGTCGTGCGGTTATAACGCTCCTGGAGGTGACTCGGCAGCCGTCGCTGTACCCAGCCCATGCCCTGCCACCATAGGGCTGCCCCTCGACCAACCCATGAATGTTCGGGATTCAGCTGTTCTGGGGCGATCGCCTGTTGTGTGGCCATCCCCTTAAGTTGCGCCGTGGCTTTGCTGAGGAGGTGAGTGATCCCCTGAAGCATGGCGATCGCTTCCCGTAGCAGCAGGGGGAAAAGTTTTTGCCAAAGGGTGGACTTGGGGGAAGGTTTAGGAGGCATTTGGGAGGGTCAATTGACATCCTATGAACTATTTTGATCCTACGGCATCATATCGCTGCAAATCGCTGCTGCAAAACTGTCGCTGACTGCTACCATGATCCCAAGACAAAACGAGATAAGAACGTGAAGGGCATTCAGCAATTTAATATCGAAGGATTCCAGCGGCAAATTCGCAGTGCCCCTGTGCCTGTGATCGTGCATTTTTGGGCTCCTTGGTGTAGCCTGTGCCACCTCATTGATCCTCTCCTGGATCAACTGGAGCAGTCGCTACCCCAACAGTTGCAAATTCTCAGGGTCAATGCCGATGAAAACTTTGCCCTCAGTCGTCACTTTCAATTGACGAGCTTGCCAACGCTTCTCTTTTTTGATCGTGGGGAATTGGTGCAGCGGTTTGAGCCTGGCTGTGTGAGGGGGGATTTTCGTCAAGCTTTGCAGCAACTGCTTGTCCACCTGTTCCCTAGCCGATTGCCCGCTGAGTCCCACCGCTTCTAAGACCCAAATTTGCGATGACCAAGCTGCGTCGTCTCAATCAGCTTTTGGAGGAACGCTGGGTGACCCCCGCCTATGGGGGACTGCTGCTGCTGGGAATGAATCTGTTTTTCTTTGCCGCTGCCATTAACTCCATGGCAGGTTGGCTCTACGTTATTACGGGGATCATTTTTGGTCTGCTCTTGGTGGCGGCAATTTTACCACCGCGCCATTTGCAGGGATTAGTGCTGGAGCGTGTAAAGGTGGCTCCAGTGCATGCGGGCGATCGCCTCCGCCTTACGGTCTTGCTCACCAACGCCACCCAAACGCCTCGCCACAATCTGCAAGTGATTGACCCGGTTCCCCGTGGCCTCTGGTCAGCTACTCAGCGCGAATTTCCCCAACAGGCGATCGAGCAACTGCTACCACAGCAAACCCTGCCTTGGCAGTACGAGCTTATCCCATCCCGTCGGGGCGTTTATGAATGGCAACAGCTTCGGCTGCGCACCGGCGCCCCCTTGGGCCTCTTTTGGTGTCAGCGTTCCTTTCCTGTACCACAACAGGTGGTGGTTTATCCACAGGTTCTGCAACTGCAACAGTGTCCTTTGTTAGATCAGTTGGGGCAAGAGATTTCCCAGGAGTGGCGCGATCGCCAGCATCATCTTCACATTGCCCAAGAGGGCATCACCCGGGCCTTGCGTCCCTACCGCTGGGGAGACCCTCTGCGTCTGGTGCATTGGCGCACCAGTGCGCGCTATGGAGAACTGCGGGTGCGAGAGTTTGATACCTTTAGCGGTGGCAATGCGGTGACTATTGCCCTTGATACCCGTCCCCACTGGAGCGAGGCAGACTTTGAGCAGGCGGTCATTGCGGCGGCCAGCCTCTACCTTTACAGTTTGCAACAGCAAATTCCCGTTCAGTTTTGGAGTCCGGTCACGGGGATGCTCCACGGTCAACCAACCGTCCTGCGGGCACTGGCGGCGATCGCCCCCGGCGACTCCGCTGCTGAGTATCCCCTTGATTCCCTTGTCTGGCTCACTAGTCAATGGCCTAGCCCTGAACCTTTGCCCCCCGGCAGTGTCACTGTGCTCTGGGGAGAGCCACCCCCGCGGCGGCAAGGGCCAATCCTTTGGATTGATCGCAATCGCCCCCTCGGCATCCAATTACAAACCCCTATCAGCTACCCCCGGCCCTAAGGAAGCGGTCGCCACTCACCACTACTGACAAAGGCAGCCCAAAAATAGGGACTTTGCTTGCGGGGGTCATTCATTAACTGCAACTGAGCTTGGCGGAGGGCTTCACTACGTCCTTTGCCCGCTGCCAGATGTTGATAAAAGATAACCATGAGTTGTTGAGTCGTGGTGTCGTCCACTTTCCAGAGGGAACTCACTTGGGTGCGTGCCCCCGCCAAGGTAAAGCCTCGCCGCAATCCATAGACACCATCGCCATTGAGAATATCACCGCGTCCCGTATCACAGGCGGACATCACCACTAACTCGGTGCCATCGAGGTTGAGGCCGGTGACTTCAAAAGCCGTTAATACCCCATCATCCACCCCGCTCTGCCGTTGATTGAAACCCGCCAGCGCCAGACCAGAACGCAAAAGGGGATTTTCACCACCCAAGGGGACATAGGCATTCAGACCACGGGTATTTTGCAGGCCTTGGGGAGACACGGACGGCCTTTCCAAGAAAAATCCATGGGTGGCCAGGTGAAGCACACGGGGGCCTCGGGTTTCTTTGATTGCCGTTTCGGTGGCATCCCTGCCCGTGAGCACTTGAGCTTGGGGCAACAGGGTGCTCAGGGTTTTTACCTCGGTGGCCGTCCCCGGCAATTCTGTAAATGTGAGGCTGCGCAAATCCAGCGATCGCGGGTTGACCCCCCGCTGACTCCCTGCCAGGGCGCGACCACTCCCTTGACTAAAGGTGGGATTACCCACCACCAAGGGGGGATTTGCAGGTTTGCGCCGCTGTTGCAGCCGGAGCAAGTCGCGGCCTGAGGTGAGCAGTGTGATCGTATAGGACTGCACTAGATAGCGATCCTGCCGATCCACCAGAGCCTCAAAGGACAGAGTGTTCAACTGACCATCGGGAGCCACTAGCAGATGGGTACTGCCCGCTAGGAAGGGTTCCAAAGGAGCCAAGAGGCGCTCATAGGCCGCCTTCAAAGAGGGCTTCGTTACCGTAGCTGGCAATCTTGGATCCGCCATCCGCTGTCGCGCCGCTTTAATGACCGTATTCAGATCAGCCACCGTACCCAAGTCTTGCCATTGGGGGGTACCGCTATTCTTCAGCCCATAGAGGGCGTAGCGGGGAGCCTCCCAACGGTTGGTTTTTGGGTTGTAGGGCACATATTCAATAAACTCCAGCAGCACGGCATTGGCGGGAATAGCTTGCTGCACAACCCTGAGGGTTACGGGGGTGAATTCTAAACGGAAGTTGGCATTTTGGCTCACCAGTTGCGCTTCCAGTTGGTTAGCACGCTGTTGCAGTTGGCTCATTTGGCTGGCCAGGGGTGGGCGATCGCGCCCAAAGGTGAGGCTGGCAATCTGTGTTCGCACCCGAATTAATTCATCCAGTTGCTGCTGAGCCACCGCATCCAGTTGATTGCGCAGGCGGCTGATCGTTGCCGCTAAAACATCCAACAATCGACCTTTACGGCGCAAAATGGTTGTCAGCGCGAGGTTGGCTACTGCTGGATTCTGGGGATTCCCCTGCAAATGGAAGGAAATGGCGGTATTGGTGGAGTCTTGAAATGTGGCTAGATAGTTGCGTTTATACTCCTCGGAACCAACCACTAGGTTACGGCTGAGGTTGATCTCTTCAATCTCAAGGGCCCGGTTGAGGGCCGTTAAGGCTTCATTGATATTCCCCTGTGCCCAGTAGGCTTTTGCTAAGTTGGCAAGACTCAGAGCCAAGTAGGGATGGTCGCCACCGAGGGTACGCTGCCGCAGGGCAATACTGCGCTGATAGAGGGGAAGTGCTGCCCCGTAATTCCCCTGTACCCGATAGAGTTCAGCCAAGTTGTTAAGACTCGTAGCAACATCGGGGTGATCTGTCCCCAGCACCTTTTCACGGATAGTCAAACTGCGTTGGTAAAGGGGAAGCGCGGCACCATAATTACCCTGAGCACGATAGAGTTCGGCAAGGTTATTCAACACTGTTGCCACAAGGGGATGTTCTGCCCCTAAGGCGGGTTCAAGGAGGCCGAGACTGCGCTGGTATAGGGGCAAGGCCGTGGTTAAGCTGCCCTGCAAATGGTCCATCACTGCCAAGTTGTGGACACTCAAGCCCACATCGGGATGGTTCTTGCCAAGGGCTTGTTCACGGATCCTAAGGGCACGCTGGTAGAGGGGCAGCGCCTCGCCGTAGTTACCTTGATCGGTGTAGAGATTGGCGAGGTTATTGAGGCTGGTGGCAACATCGGGATGATTTGGGCCAAGGGCTTGTTCACGGATGGCCAAGCTTCGCTGGTAAAGGGGAATGGCCTCACTAAAGTTGCCGAGTTCCTTGTAGGTAACGGCAAGATTGTTCAAGGCGGCAGCAACGGTGGGGTGATTAGGCCCTAAAACCCGCTCGGCGATCGCCACCAAGTCCCGCGAGGGTGCCACCGCTGCGCCATAATTCCCCTGTTTTTGGAATTGCTCAATTTGATTTGTAAGGGCAATAACATTATGGGTATCGCCGCCAAAGGAGGTTTTACGAATCACGTCTAGTTCACTGACGGCAGCACTATAGCGCTGTTGGAGGGCATCCAACCGCTGCATAATATCGCGCAACTGTTGGGTTTCATTTTGCCCAAATGCCGGGAAATCAACTCCTGTGGCGGTGGCGATCGCCAACAGAATCGCAAAACAGCACCGATGGCTCAAGAACCGTTTCATAGGCACCTGCCGCTGTTGCTCCTTCCATCCTAGATACTGACCCTTGAAATATATTCTGATGTAACAATTAATTACAGTTACAGCTCTGTGCACAAGGATTCATCCTGCTTGGAAAAGTCAAAACCGCTTGCTGACAGGATTACAGCCTACTTATGTACTCTCTACCTTAGAGAAAGGCTATCTTTCCTAGGGCATGGCGGTTGTTTATAATAGAAGTATTACGGTTTTTAAAAGTTTCCAAAAATCCCTCAGCTGGGTGCTGTTCTAGCACAATCCATCACAGCCGGCAGCGCATTTTTCAAAATTTCTAAACATTAGGATATATCCTTCATCGGGGGATAATAATTGATTGATACCGTATTGATTCGGGTTTCAACTCTTGTACAAAAGGTTGTAAATAATTTTGCAAATAATGACAATGTTGTAAATAATGACTCGATTGATGTATGTTCCATACCTGCAAAACAGACGGTATTTAAGCTGTACTTAAAATTATTTTCTGCGTCGAATTATTTGAGAAGACATTTATGGATAGTGATGGCTATTTATCAGAGATTCTTGCTCTGCTGCGGCAGTTGTTCCCTTTGCTGATTAGCCTCTTGGACGATGCCCTTGCCGTTGTTCTCACTCGCCTCGGTTGCCACCTGCCTTGGCTGGAGCAGCTCATGCCTTTTGTTCTCAGTGGCGTGACCCTCTATGTTGTTATTCATGGCGGTAAGGTGATCTACGAGTTTTGCGAACACAAAGGACAGTCGCCCCCGTCTGGGAATGTATCCTCTTCGCAATAGTGTCAGCAAATCCCCACAAGCCCCCTGCATTTTGGTAGTCGTTTTTACCAGCGCGGGCAATGGTCGCTAAGATCAAACTGAGGGCTATCATCTGTGGGTGTAGGAAGCGCACGGAAGCCGGTGTCGCCGTGAGCAACGGTGAATTCGAGGCAAGCTATGGAACTGCAACGTTCAGTCCCCCCAGCAATTGAGCAAGCATTTATTCAACGTCAGGTGGTGAGTCAGCTCCTGCAAGCCCGTTTGCGGGCAACTTGTGGGCTGACGCAGACCTCAACACCCTTTCCCCAAGCAACACCAACGGGCGATCGCCCACCCCTATGGCCGCTGCAGGAGGGAAGGAAGACCCGTGTGATCGAGGCGAGCCAAGCCTAGAGTTGGCCACGGGCTTTTAGCAGCAGATAGCGATCCACCAGTTGCTCACTCACCTGATCCGCAGGGGCGTCAAGCACGAGAACCCCTTTTTGCTCCAAATGGGCAAAGGCACGCTGTCGCTGATGCAGCAGATCGAGAGCAACAGCCTGTTCATAAAGGGTGGCCACCTGATCTACGGGAGCCAAGGGCTGTGGCATTAAAGGGCGGTGGGCAAGGGTTTCAATGTGGCGATCGCGCAAAGCAACACAGAAGGGTAGAAAACGGGGCGTCAGGCGAGCCATGGCCGTGAGGAGTTCTTGGGAAGCCACCTCATCAATCACCTCTGTGAGAACGACGACAAGGGCACGACGGGTATAGTGTCCCAAAATGGCGCTCACTGTGCCGACATAATCCGATTCTTCAAAAACCGGTTCACAGCGATACACCTGAGTGAGCATCCGCCCCAGATGGGAATCACCACCTTGAGGCGCAATCCAGGTGTGCAATTGCTGATCAAAAATCCCTAAGCCCACCTTGTCACCCCGTCGCAAGCCCGTCAGCGCCAAGGCCAATGCCGCGTTTAAGCCCCAGTCAAAGCGTTTCAAACCCGCCACAGTAGCGGTCATCAAGCGTCCCCGATCCAGCAGAATGATCAGGGGTTGATCCCGTTCCGGCTCCATGGCTCGCACAAGAGGCCATCCCCGGCGAGCACTAGCTTTCCAATCCATAAGGCGCAGATCATCCCCCAGATGGTATTCCCGCAATTCCGCAAACTCGGTGCCTCCCAGGGCGTAGCGTCGCCGCCGCAGGCTACCACTGGACTCTAAACTGAGGCGAATTGAGAGCGATCGCAAGGCCATCAAATCAGGATAGACCTCAACCTCCGTGACAAGGGGTGCAAACCAACGTCGCCACGCCAAGCCCCAAGAACTGCGCAAACGGACATCACAGCCGGGCCATTGAAAGGCACCCCGTCGCGGTGGAAACACATGGTAGAGCAATTCCAAGCTGCTGTGGACTAGCGCCGCAACGGCAAAAGAGGGGGTTTCCCCCGTCAACTCAGCGGGCACATAGTCGTAGAGTTCAACCCAGATCTGCTCACTCAAGGGGACCTCACCACGGATGTGTAGCCTGAGGCGAATCGGGTTTTGCCGACCAATGGATAACCGTGACTCACAGACGCGATCGAGGGTCAGTTGCCAGCGACCGATGCGGCTGTAGTCCCACAGGGACATGCCGAAAATCACCAGATCGTAGAGCCCCATCAAGACTAACCCCAGCCCCAGAGGCCAGTAGGGCAAGGTTGCCTGCGGCTTCCCATCGGCGATTGGCCATAGCTCCGACGGTAGGAAGTTCGTCAGCACCGGCAAGACTCCCCCCAGCAGCAACAGGCCATAGAAGCGGACCGTCGGCACCCAGCGGGGGCGGTGGCGACCAAACTGGTAACTGGCAGGTGCCTTCATCGGGGAACAGCAACTTTGGCAAGAATACTTTGGATCACTTGGGGCAGCGTGGTGCCGTCTAACTGGGCCTCGGGCTTGAGGATCAAACGGTGTTGCAGTAGGGGGATGGCGATCGCCTTCACATCCTCAGGAGTGACGTAGGGGCGATCCGCTAGCCAGGCCTGGGCTTGGGTAGCACGTAGCCAGCCCACTGCCGCCCGTGGGGAAGCCCCCAAAAGGAGTTCGGGATGTTGACGACTGGCCTGCACCAACGCCAAAAGATAATCTAGCACCACCGGCTCCACATGGACTTGCCGCACCTGCTGTCGTGCTGCCAAAACTTGCTCTACGGTAATCAAGGGCTCCAAATTGAGTTGATCGAGATCGCGGGCTTCAAAGCCTGCAAGGGCATTTTCCAGCATTTGCCGTTCAGCGTTTGGCTCTGGATAGGACACCACCAGCTTCACAAGAAAGCGATCCAGTTGGGCCTCGGGCAAGGGATAGGTTCCCTCAAATTCCAAGGGGTTTTGGGTGGCCACTGTCCAAAATAAACCAGGGAGGGCGAGGGTAGTGCCGTCGAGGGTCACCTGCCGTTCTTCCATCGCTTCTAGGAGAGCCGCTTGGGTTTTGGGCGGTGTGCGGTTAATTTCATCCGCCAGCAGTACTTGGGTAAAAATTGGCCCCTTGCGCAGGCGAAATGTGCGACTGTTGAAGTCAAAAATGCTCGTACCGAGAATATCAGCGGGGAGAACATCGGGGGTGAGTTGGATACGGCGAAATTCCGCTGCAATCAGGCGAGCGAGGAGCTTGACCAGCAGGGTTTTGGCAGTGCCCGGCACCCCCTCAAGGATGACATGGCCTTCGGCGAGGAGAGCCACAATTAATCCTTGGGCGATCGCCCCTTGACCAACCACAATCTCATTGAGACGCTGCTGCAAACGATGGAAAAGCGCTCTCACCGTTGTTCTGTCACCCCTAAACTCTCCCAATCCTAGCAGAAGCCCTCACCCTCCCTTGGCCATCAGCAGGATTAAACCACTGTCTAGGAAAATTGGCTACAATGCAGTACCGAGGGACGTTTGGCCAACCTGTGACCCCAACGACTTCTACCATTGCCACCGCTGCCCAACAAATTGCCCAGCACCCGCAGCAGAGCCGCCTTTTTAAGCTACTGTATGCCCTTCAGCAACATCAGTGGCCGACCCAAGCACCGCCATGGACCGTGAGCGACGTGCAACAGGTCCTCATCGAAATCCTTGAACGGCTGAAAACCCCCACCCTCTTGGGACAGCACCTAACTGCCCTTGTCAATAGTCTCAACAAAGCACAGGCCTATCAGGTTCCCTCAGCCGTACTGCTGCAAATTTTGGTCCCCCTTTACAGCCAAGCTGCGACGGCTACACTGACCATCGAGGCGCCAACCCTCAGCGCTGCAGATCTCTACGATTTGCGATTAGAAGTCACCCGCTACTGTACCCCTCTGCATATGAAGCTTCTTGTGGCCGCTCTGTTGACCACCAAGCCGGTGCATGCCCAAGCCCTAGAGCGGTTTACCCTCATTGATTTGCTGCAACGGCTGACCCGCCGCTATGGTGATTTAGAGATTTTGCAGACGCAAATGGCCACTGCTTTGGCACGTTTGCCCCAGGATCCTCTCTATGCCAGTGGGGGCGATCGCCTGATCAAACTTCTGAGTACGCTCTATCAACGCTATCAACACACCCAAGCCCCAGAGGCTACCCGCGGCAGTCCTCCCCCTGACTCCTCCGATGAAGAGCTGACCTGCCAACTGTTTCCCACAGTGAATGAAGGCTAGGGAAGGGCTTGCCCCCCTTTACTAGCAAAGAGTGCGAGTAAAGAGATTCTGTACTTAGGGGGGAATCCTGGGCGATCGCGATAGAACAGATAGGGAAGGGCTGACTACTACTAATCGCGCTAATTCTTTGCGAGGATTCCCACAATGACCAGTCTCATTCCGCCCGGTTGTCCTACAGTGCTCACGGAAGACGATCGCACCGGTACGAGCATTGAAACCCTGCGGCGCGCCTTTATGGATAATCTCTTCTTTATCCAAGGGCGATTTCCCGAAGTGGCGACGAAAAATGATTACTACTTGGCCTTGGCCTACACCGTGCGCGATCGCCTACTGTTGCGCTGGCTGAATTCTGCAAAAACCTATCGAGATCAAGAAAGCCGCACTGTTTGCTATCTCTCCGCCGAATTTTTGCTAGGGCCACACCTTGGCAATAACCTAATTAACCTCGGACTCTATGAGGCCGTTGAAGAAGCCATGCGGCAAACCGGTTTGAACCTCAAAGAACTCCTCGATCAGGAGGAGGAGCCGGGGTTGGGGAATGGCGGGTTGGGACGCTTGGCCGCCTGCTATATGGATTCTCTCGCTACATTGGAAATCCCCGCCATTGGCTATGGCATTCGCTATGAGTACGGTATCTTTGACCAAGAAATTCGCGATGGTTGGCAAGTCGAGATTACCGACAAGTGGTTACGCTATGGCAACCCTTGGGAAATTCCCCGACCGGAATTGATTTTGCAGGTGAAGTTTGGCGGCTACACCTATAGCTATACCGATGATCAGGGCCGCTATCGGGTTGTTTGGCAACCCCACCAAGTGATTCAGGGAGTGGCCTATGACACCCCCATCTTGGGCTACAAGGTGAATACCGCCAATCTTCTGCGTCTATGGCGGGCAGAGGCGGTGGAGTCCTTTGACTTTCAAGCCTTTAACACGGGCGATTACTACGGCGCTGTCAACCAAAAAATTGCTTCAGAAAACATCACGAAGGTCCTCTATCCCAATGACGAGCAGTTGCAGGGCAAAGAACTGCGGCTGATGCAGCAGTATTTCTTCTGCTCCTGTGCCCTTCAGGACATGATCCGCCTCTACAAACAATCGGGCAAACAAGATCTGAGCCGCTTCCATGAGAAGTTCACCGTTCAGTTGAACGATACCCACCCAGCCATTTCAGTGGCGGAATTGATGCGCCTGTTCGTCGACGAGCATCTCATGCCTTGGGAGCAGGCATGGGACATTACCCGCCGAACCTTTGCCTACACCAACCACACCCTCCTGCCCGAGGCACTGGAAAAATGGCCCCTAGATCTCTTTGGCTCCCTCTTGCCCCGCCACTTGCAAATCATCTATGAAATCAACCGTCGTTTCCTAGATGAGGTACGCCTGCAATACCCGGGGGATAACGATCGCCTGCGGCGGCTGTCCATTATCGATGAAAGTGACTGTCGCTATGTGCGCATGGCCCACTTGGCAGCGGTGGGGAGTCATGCCATCAACGGCGTGGCAGCACTGCACTCAGAACTCCTGAAAAAAACGGTGCTCAAGGATTTCTACGAACTGACACCAGAGAAATTCTCCAATAAAACCAATGGCGTCACCCCCCGGCGCTGGATGGTGCTCAGCAATCCGAGATTAACCCGCCTGATTACCGAACGCATTGGCGAAGATTGGGTGAAGCACTTGGATCAACTGCGGCAATTGGAACCCTTGGCAGAGGATGCCGAGTTTGCAGCCCAATGGCAATCGGTGAAGCATGGGAACAAGGAACGCCTTGCGGAATACATTCGCGATCGCCTAGGGGTAACGGTGGATCCCCATTCCCTCTTCTCGATCTTGGTGAAGCGCATCCACGAATATAAACGCCAGCACCTGTGTGTCCTCAATGTCATCACGCTTTACCAGATGTTGAAGGACAACCCCCAACTGGAGATGGTGCCCCAAACGTTTATTTTTGGCGGCAAGGCGGCCCCAGGCTACTATATGGCCAAGTTAATCATTAAGCTCATTAACTCCGTGGCTGAGGTGATTAACCGTGATCCAGCGGTGCGCGATCGCCTAAGGGTCGTCTTTTTGCCCAACTACAGCGTAACGCTAGGGCAGCAGGTCTATCCAGCAGCGGATCTTTCCCAGCAAATTTCAACAGCCGGCTACGAAGCCTCAGGCACAGGGAATATGAAATTTGCCCTCAATGGGGCGTTGACGATTGGCACCCTCGACGGCGCCAACGTGGAAATTCGCGAAGAGGTGGGGGCTGACAACTTCTTCCTCTTTGGTCACACGGTAGAGCAATTGCAGGAATTGTGGCGCAACGGCTATCGCCCCTGGGAGTTTGCCAATAGCAACCCAAGGCTGAAGCGGGTGCTCGACCTCATTGCCTCGGGGTACTTTTCCCATGGCGATACGGAACTCTTTCGACCCCTGGTTCAGCACCTCTGGCAAAGCGATCGCTATTGCCTCTTGGCAGACTACCAAAGCTATGTGGACTGCCACCAACGGGCCCTTCAGGTCTATCAAGATCAAGCCCAATGGGCAAAAATGTCAATTCTCAATGTGGCACGGATGGGGAAATTTTCTAGCGATCGCGCCATTCGCGAGTACTGCCAAGACATCTGGCACGTTCAACCGGTGAAAGTTGTCCTACCGGCAACGTCCTACCTGACCTCCCCAGGGCAGTAGCTGGCCGGTAGCGAGTTCAATTCAAACAACCCAGACCCTCCCCTGCCCTGGCGGGGATTTTTGAGCTGAGAAAGGAAATGCTAAGGTTCTCGAGGCTGGTAATCTCGACACGCTTGGCAGGAGCCCTGAGGGTTCACAGCACAGCGCAACAAGGGTGAAAGGGCATTCCAGCGGCAGGAGGGATCCCCAATCACCCACTGTCCATTCACGAGATGGCGATCGCTAAGGGTGTCACTGGGCTGCACATAGAGGGCAATTTTTTCCAGTTGATAGCGTCCACCACGAAACCGGTAGCGATGACGGCGTTCTAACACTGTATAGGTTTCCCCTTCGTGATCCACATGGCAACCGGGTTGGGGTGTCCAGTCGAGATAAACCTGCCCTAGCGATCGCCGGGGATTAATCAGGTGCAACTCTGTCGGTAAGTCAGATGGGGTTGCCATGGATTCCGGTTGATCGCGGCTTTGGAATTGCCGTCAACTGTGTTGAGCATAAACTCACGATCAATTTATCGTATCCTAGCAGTGGGAACATTTCCACTTCCTGTAATTTTTCATGGCAAAATTGTCCACAGACCTGGAATATGCCTTTTTGAGTCCTGTGCCCAGCCCTAGGCATGGAGAGGTTTTAACGCAACCACTGGTGTCCTTGGCAGAGATTGTTCAGTTGGCGGGGGAGCGAACCTTTGGCTTTTTGCTGGCCGTTCTTTCGTTGCCATCGGCGCTGCCCATTCCAGCCCCCGGTTACGCCACACCCTTTGGCATTGTGCTGTTACTGTTGGGTTGGCAATTGCTTGTGGGTGCCTCAGTCCCTTGGCTGCCGCCGTGGCTGCTCAAGCGCACGATGCCGCGCTCCCAGATGCAGAAGATTGTGCGCACAGCTTTGCCTTGGCTGCGACGGATTGAATTGATCTCCCGTCCCCGCTGGCGCTTCATTTGCACGACCCGAGGCGGACGTTTGGGCTTGGGGGTTACTGTATCGCTGATGGCGATCTCGATGATTTTGCCTATTCCCGGCACCAACACCATTCCCGCCATGGGCATTTTTACAATCGGCTTTGGTCTTTTGGATGACGATGGTTTGATTAGCCTGGCAGGGGTGGTTATCTCTTTGATTGGTCTAGCAGTCACCACATCAATTTTGATTGCCCTTGCATGGGGCGGCAATAGCCTCCTGGATGTATTGAAGGCATGGCTGCATTTGTAACATAGGGGTAAGTTCCTTCTTGACTCAAGGCCAATGAGAACCCTATCCCCTCCTAAGGCCTGGGGCCGATGGTTGAGTGCCGTGGGAGCGATCGCTCTATTAGGATTCCATCCCCTTAGAACGACTGCCAATCCCTCTACAGAGGACTTACCCCTAGCGGTGGCGGCGGCGATCGCGCTGCCTGTCAATGAAAAGCAAGTTGTGGTTAGCGAGTCTCCCTCGGCAGTGGGCTTAACAGTACCCAGCCTCTGGTGGGCCGTGCAGCAGTTTGGTGACCAGGTGATTCAACGCTGGCAAGCCTTTCCAGCCATGACAGCACCGGGGGGCAGAATTGAAGCCTTTGTCTCCCCCGCCGCTTGGGGACGCTTGCCCTATTTACGGCGTTTTGCCCTGATTAATCAGTTGGGCCATGCCAGTCGCAGCTTTGGCTATCAGTTGATCCTGCGCGATCGCCAACAAGTCATTTATGGTGCCTACACCTGTCAATTTGATGCCCTAACCGTTGAATACCTGCCAG
Organism: Thermosynechococcus sp. M3746_W2019_013; assembly: GCF_015296045.1. Taxonomy (NCBI): domain Bacteria; kingdom Bacillati; phylum Cyanobacteriota; class Cyanophyceae; order Acaryochloridales; family Thermosynechococcaceae; genus Thermosynechococcus; species Thermosynechococcus sp. M3746_W2019_013. Next base: position 44,812 of record NZ_DVDW01000027.1, read on the forward strand.
AAGTCACCGATGCCGCAGGCAACCCGATTCCTTTTTTCCCACCCAGCAGCGAACTCAACTGTCAAGTATGGGTCAATCCCAATATTCCCGTTATGTTTCCAACTCAAGGACTTCGTTCAGAGCAAAGTTAAATCAAAGCGCAGATATCTTGTTCTCGCCCCACAATGTTGCGCACGATGTTAATGTTTCGCACGATGTTGCCCAGTGCTGTCACTGACAATGGGGCAATGACCTCCAGAGGAGATTCGGCAGAGCGGGTCAGCAGCAGTCGCAGTGAAGGCGATTGCGGATTGAAACGAAGTGTCAGGAAATTGGGGTAGGTGGGTAATGAGTTGCGATCGCCGCCAGTCTTTAACAAACTACGGCAGCGGGGGTAGTACCATGGAGAGTAGGGAACTCGAATCCCTGACCTTCGCGGTGCGATCGCGACGCTCTACCAACTGAGCTAACTCCCCGATTCTTTCTTTAATATACGCTAAACGAGGACACGATGGTCTTAAATTGGTCTTCCACTTTTGGCCAGCGCTCTTCAGGCGCTGACACACTGAGGGTATAGACCTTACCTCGACTTACGGCAATACTCGACAAATTGTGCCGCTGCTGAGCATTGTTGCCATCCCCCGGTAGAGTGACCGCATACTCCAGAATGTAGTAGGTCTTATCATCAGCCTTTTGGGAGGTGGCGGCAATTAAGGCAGAACTGCGGCCACTTTCACTGGGAGCAATGATATTGCGCAGCAGGCGATCGCCCACCTCCTCAGGCGACCCCAATTCCTCAAGGGATTTCGTACTAGACACGGGATTGACCACCACGCTGACGTTTTCCGTCGTCTCAATAATGTCGTGAAAAACCACATCCACCGGATCCTTGGCCTGTACCTGTACCCAACCGCGGGGGTAAAGGAATTCATAGCCATCGTAGCTATCAACATAGGCCTGTAGCCCACTGGTGGCCGAACAGCCTCCCAGCAACACCACGAAAATAGCCAACACTGTAACAAAAAACCGTTGAAGCATACCGTCCTTTTGCGCTGTTCTTCCCTATTGTGACACCGAAGCTGGTGCAGCGGGGCGCCGCAATTCCTGTGGATGTGAGGGAGGAATGCCCTCAATCGTAATCAGTGACTCCGTAACCGCTCGCACAATTGGAATGGCCACCGTTGAGCCATAGGCATCATCTCCCTTGGGTTCATCCACCACCGCCAAAATCACATATTGGGGCTGTTCTAGGGGAAAGACAGCAAAAAAGCTGGTAATACGCAGATTGCTATAGGTACCGCCAATCGCCTTTTGCGCCGTGCCCGTTTTGCCCCCCAAGCGATAGCCGGGAATATGGGCGGGTTTCCCTGTACCAAAGCGCACAACTTCTCCCAGCATTTTGACCACCGCTTGACTGGTGCGCTGCGAAAAGACCCGTCGAGGGGGGCGTTGCTCAAGGCGTTTTTGCAGTTGGCCATTTTCATCGTAGAGGCCGTCAATGACATGGGGAGTAACCATCTCCCCACCGTTGGCGATCGCCCCCACTAGTTGAGCCAAATGGAGCGGCGTCAGGGAAAAGCCTTGACCAAAGGCGGCCGTTGCCGGTTCAATCGGATAGTTAATAAATTGCTCCGGAGGTTTTAACTGGGCGGCTGTTTCAAAGGGCAGATCACTGCCCACTTTCTCTGTGAGTCCCAAGCGATGGAGATAGCGATAGTAGTGGCGGGCTGGAATGCGGCTCATCATGTGCACCATGGCCACATTGCTAGAGTAGGCGAGAACTTCGGCAATTCTAAGGGCACCGCGGCCGCCGCGTTGACTATAGTCACTATTTTGAATTGGCCAACCGCCAACAACAATTCGTCCCTCATCGGGCAACACCGTATCAGGAGTAATGGCATTTAGTTCAAGGGCAATGGCGGTATTGATTGGCTTAAAGGTTGATCCTGGTTCATAGAGGTCCGACACCGCCCAGTTGCGAAAAAGGGCTGGATCAGCACGGTAGTAATGATTGGGATCGTAGGCGGGTTCTGAGACCAAGGCTCGCAGTGCCCCAGTTTTCACTTCTAGGACAATAACCGTGCCGCGTTTAGCATTGAATTTGCGTAACTGCTGTTGCAGGGCTTGGCGTGCCGTTTGTTGCAGACGACTATCAATCGTGAGGCGCACATGGTACCCCTGATTTAAGACCCGCGGATCCGCAGGGGCAAGCGCTGGCAGCCACTCCCCTAGGGCACTCATCGAGAGGAGTTGGCGGCTATGGGGAACCTGTAAAAATTGATTCTGGCTAAACTCAATCCCCGCTTGACCCTGGTGGTCACGATCCACATAGCCAACAATGCCCGCCATGAGTTCCTGTTGCGGATAAATGCGCTGCCACCCTTGGTTCAGTTCTAGGCCATCGTAGTTGAGGGCGCGAATTTTGGCGGCGGTTTGTTCATCGATGTCGTAGGCAATGGGGACGCCTGTAGGATAGGAGCTGAATTTGGCCAAGAGTTGCTCTGGGGATTGCTGGAGTAGGGGAGCTAGATCGCGGGCGATCGCTGAGCGCGCCACTTTGAACTGAATCGGATGGGCAAAGAGGGTAAACACGGGCCGATCTAGGGCAACAACCGTCTCTCGGCGATCAGTAATTGGATAGCGTGCCAAGGTTGGCGGGGTATAGCGCCGTTGTTGTTGCTGTGCCCGTGCCGCTAAGGTTTCCCCCTGAACCACTTGCAAATAAACCAAACGCGCAACCACCCCCCCCATCCCCATGAGCAAAAAGCCAAAGATCAGACCGACGCGCAAGGGTGGCAGGAATTGATTTTGGGGGCGGGCAGTTTTCATGGATAGCGGTCAGTAATTGACAGTGCGCTGAGGCGGTGGCGTCACGGGGAGCCCTTCAAAATGAGTCTTGGCAGCAATCTTGCTCTCATTGGGCATAAAAAGAACGTGTTGTGGTGTTTGGGGTACAAGACCTTGGGGGGCCCGTTGCACTTGCTGCGTCACCCGATAGCGGAGGGTTTCATTGCTCACCAGTAGCTCCCGCTCCTGCCGTTTTAGGGTTTCCAAGCGGTCATAGGCTTGACTCCACTGCTGCTGACAGAGGGCTGACCAACCATAGAGAGGCAGCATAGCCACGAGGGCACCGGTGGCGACCACTCCAGAAACCCATTCAATCCTCAGCAAAGTTTTTTGCCAAAGGGGCACCGGTGGCTTGGGGAGGGGCCGAATTTCCGTCAGCGTTGGCGAGGATTGGGGAATAAATCGGGATTTGAATTTAGGGGCAGCAACCATAGACTCCAGCACTCCTCAGGAATGGATTGCCCTAAAAGATTAGGACGCACTGTAAAGATACCCAATAAATAAACCATCATTCGGGCAATTCATGCACAAGTACGCGCCGCAATTCGTAACTTTGCCGATCGCGATCGCGGGTTCCGGCTCACTTCCACTGCATCCGCCACGATTGGTTTACGAGTCAGGACTGCCAAAAGGGGATTGGCGCGCCACGCCTGCTTCACCCGGCGATCTTCCAAGCTATGGAAACTAATAACAGCAATGCGCCCTGTGGGCTTTAACCAGTGGGGCGATCGCGCCAAAAATTGGTCGAGCACCGCTAACTCTTGGTTGACATAGATACGCAAGGCCTGAAAAACCCGTGTGGCTGGATGAATGCGGTGTCGGGGGGAAGCCTTGAGGCAATGGGCAACCAACTGCGCCAGTTCTTGGGTGCTGTTGAGGGGGCGACGGGCCACAATTTGGCGGGCAATGCGGCGGGCAAAGCGTTCTTCCCCATATTCATAGAAAATATCCGCCAGTTCTCGCTCGCTGTAGTGATTGATCACCGTTGCGGCTGTCAAAGGGTTAGCGGGATTCATGCGCATATCGAGGGGGGCATCAAAGCGAAAACTAAACCCTCGCTCTGGGCGATCCAATTGGGCAGAACTCACACCTAAATCGGCGAGAATGCCATCAAACATCGGTTCAGCCACAGGCAGATCAGCAAAGTTGCCATGCCAAAACTGGACGCGATCGCCAAAAGGGGCAAGGAACTCCTGAGCCGCTGCCAAAGCCATCGGGTCTTGATCGATCGCGAGTACCCGACAAGTGGGTTCACGCCGTAGGAGCAGCGCTGTGTGTCCACCACCCCCCACTGTGGCATCCAAGTATAGCCCCCCGGCCTTGGGCTGGAGTGCCTCAAGCACCGCAGGTGCTAGCACCGGTTGATGGTACGTAGAAAATTCCAAATCTTGCATGAGCGGATCAAACGCAGCGTAAAATTTGCCACAGCACAGTCCCTTGGAGAGCCGCCGCCGTGAACGATACTCCCCTCAACTTCGCCGATGAACTGCTGGTGCGAGATCAACTCGTGCAGCAACTCTCAGAGGAACTCTATCAACTCATGGTGCAGCATCCTGAGTTATTTGTGCGCTTTTACCAAGCCCGCAAAGCCGAAGCCGCCAATGCCGAAGCCCTGAGGTTGTTGCAAGCACAGGTGCAACAGGTGGAGGCGCAAATCGCAGCCTATCAAGAGCAAATTCTTGCCTACCAACAACAGGCACAAAACCGCGAAGCAGAAATGAACGACTTGAAGGCTCAAGTGATTGCATTGAGCGATCGCAATGAGATGCTGGAGCGCATCATCCAAGAAATGCCCGAAGTCTATCGGCAAAAATTTAGTGAGCGACTCACTCAAGTGAAACTGAAGATTGAAAGCCTCGAAAAAGAAAACAGTCAACTGCGTGCCGAATTGCGGAATCTGCAAACCCTCTTGGCCGCCCAAGCCCGCCAGCAACAACAGCAGGGATTAGCCTCATTACAACCTGCGCGGATTGGCCTGATTCCCAGCTTTCATACTTAGGTGAGCAGGAATCAAAGGGTGAGCTCCGCAGGAACCCAAAAACATCCTAGCAGACTTTTGGCAGGGCTCCCCGTCAAGGTCCATGGATTCGGCTCGGCTACCCGTGGGGCTTTGAGGTGAGTTGCGGATGCGCCTAGAGATGTCTAACTTGATCGTTGATCGATGCAGCAGCTGGGGTGGATTTGTCAGAAGTGTCTGCCGACTATTGATCGCCAGTGATCGCAGCCGGCATTGAGTAGATGGTTTAGGGAAGGATGAGCGATGCCCCAAGGGCACAGGTAGCTTTGCAGGAACTGCCTACTCACCCCCGAGGAAGTCCGCTTAGCCCTGCAAAGGGCAGAGGATCGCAACTTGACCGCCCACACCTACAATGAAACTTTGGCGGATGTGATTTTCTTAGCACAGCAGGTGATGCTCATGGAACGCTGGTGAGCTGCCCTAGCAGCAGGAGGATGGGAGGATTGAAAATACGGATCTGGTGTGCGGCACAGCCAAGGGAGGCCGAACTGTCTGCGGAGCAAGTAGTCACAAAAGTGGTACCCGTGCTGCAACAATGTCACAGCAGTGCCGAGATTGTGGTTTGTCCCCTCGATGCCCCGATGGCGATCGCTCCCCAAGCAGCGGTACTGGACTATAGCCTTACCCATTGGGCATCATCCCACCTTTGGCAGCAGTGTCGAGCTTTGGGCCCCTTGGTTTCCCAGTGGGGAATAGGAACCGGCACAGGGGGTCTCTATCAGTTGCCCCTGGCCCAAACGGCAAAGGGGACGCTCTTTGGCGAAATTATTGGCTGCCTTGAAGGGACATGGCAGTTACCCATCCATGCCAGCGATCGCCAGCGACAAACCCTCTATGCCCTCGGACGACGACTCCTAGATTACTTGCAGGCACCCGTGGGCTGCTATTTTCTGCAATTTGACTGGCAGGGGGAAGTGATCTTTGAGCGACTGTGGCCTTTTCCCACCGTGGCGGCTCTCGCCAGTATTGGTGTGCAAACCCCCGACTGGTTGGTGGCTCACTACCAGTGTCTCAGGGGGATGCCCCTGCGAGATGTGCGGATTCCCGCTCGCGACACAGTGCGACGATTAGAATAGAGAGCGCAGCGTTTGGAAAGGTGAAGCGTGAAGATTGTTGGCCGGCAGTTGGTGGGGTGGCAAGCGGTCTATGACATTGGTGTTGCCAGGGATCACAACTTTCTTTTGGCCAATGGGGCGATCGCCGCTAATTGTTTCAACAAGTCCCACTCCACGGCCTACGGCTACGTTACCTATCAAACGGCATTTCTCAAGGCCAACTTTCCCGTCGAGTATATGGCAGCCTTGCTCACAGCAAATAGTGGCGACCAAGACAAGGTACAGCGCTATATTGCCACCTGCCTGAGCATGGGGATTGAGGTGTTACCCCCCGATGTGAATCACTCAGATATTGACTTTACTCCTGTGGGCCAAAAAATTCTTTTTGGTCTATCGGCAGTGCGCAATGTCGGGCAAGGGGTGATTGCGGCCATTTTGCAGGCACGGGCAGAGGGCGGCACCTTTCAAAGTTTGGCGGATTTTTGCGAACGGGTTCCCCGGGCAGGGGGCGATAGTCGCATTCTCAACCGTCGCGCCCTTGAATCCCTGATTGCCTGCGGTGCCATGGATAGTCTCCATCCCCAGCGCAACCGCAACCAACTGATGCAGGATCTCCCCCTCGTGCTGGAGTGGGCACAGGGGCGCGCCAAAGATCGGGCGGTGGGGCAAGTGAATCTCTTTGATATGTTGGCGGGGGGCTCCAACAATGAATCCAAGGGCAGCTATGACCCAGCCCCCAGTGCGCCCCCGGTTGATGATTTACCCGATGCCGAAAAGCTCCGCCAAGAAAAAGACCTACTGGGATTTTATGTATCGAACCATCCCCTCAAGGATATTCACCGGCCAGCGGCCATGATTGCCCCCATTAGCTTGGCCGATCTTGAACAGCACACAGGTCAAGGGGTGGTGAGTGTGATTGCCCTGCTGACGGCACTGAAGGCCATTACCACCAAGCGCGGCGAGCGAATGGCCATTGTCCAGTTGGAAGACCTCACGGGTCAGGCGGAAGCGGTGGTTTTTCCCAAGGCCTATGAGCGAATTCATGGGCAATTGCAGCTTGATCACCGCCTATTGCTGTGGGGCACCCTAGAAATGCGTGACGATCGCCCCCAACTACTGATTGAAGATGCCGAGCCCCTTGAAGAGGTGAAACTGGTGCTTGTGAATTTGCCCGTAGAGCAGGCGGGGGACATTCAGGCCCAAAGTCGCCTCTCGGAAGTGCTTAAGCAACAGGCGGGAGAAATGCCCAAGGTGCCGGTGGTGGTCAAAGTAACCGATGGCTACCATGCCCAGTACGTACGCCTAGGGCCACAGTTTCGCGTTGAGGATGCCGATCGCGCCCGCCATGCCCTCACCAGTGCCGGTTTTCAGGCCCAAGCCAGTGAACTGCTCAGCCTCAAGCTCTAGGCAAAGACCTCGCTAAAGAAGGCAATCGCTTCCCCCAAAGCAGCAATAAACTGATCAATTTCAGCGCGGGTGTTGTAGAAGTAAAGGCTAGCCCGTGCCGTGGATTGAACCCCTAAATAGCGGTGCAAAGGCTGAGTGCAGTGGTGGCCTGCCCGAATCGCAATTCCCGACTGATCCAGGATAGTCGAGAGATCGTGGGGGTGCACCTCACCAACCGTAAAGCTGGCCAAGGCAGCGCGATCGCCTGATTTGGGGCCATAGACCGTGACAGCAGGAAGCTCTTGGAGGCGTTCAAAGAGGTAGGCCGTGAGTTCCTGCTCGTAGGCATGGATGCGTGCCATCCCCCACTGACTCAGGTAATCTACCGCTGCCCCCAGGGCGATCGCCTCCGCAATGGCCGGCGTTCCCGCTTCAAACTTATGGGGAATATCAGCGTAGGTAGCATGGTCAAGAAAGACATCGGCAATCATTTCACCGCCGCCCAAGAAGGGGGACATTTGCCGCAGGAGTTCCGAGCGTCCCCAGAGGAAGCCGATACCCGTGGGGGCACACATTTTATGGCCAGAGGCCACTAGCCAATCGCAACCCAACTGCTGTACATCAATGGGGAGGTGAGGCACACTTTGGCAGGCATCCACCAATACCCGCGCCCCCTTGGCATGGGCAAGGCGGACAATCTCGGGAATCGGGTTGAGGCACCCCAGCGTGTTGGACACATGGGCCACAGCCACTAAGCGCGTGCGATCGCTCAAAAGGCTTTCGTAGTGGTTGAGGTCAAAGGTTTGCTCTGGCGTCAGTTCAACAAACTTAAGGCGAGCACCGGTTTTTTGGGCAACAAACTGCCACGGAATCAAATTACTGTGGTGCTCCATCACCGTCAGGATAATTTCATCCCCGTCCCGCAGCGTATTCATGCCCCAACTATAGGCCACGAGGTTAATCGCCTCACTGGCATTGCGAGTATAGATAATTTCCTCGGGATGGGCAGCATTGACAAAACGCGCCACCTTTTCCCGTGCCCCTTCATAGGCGGTAGTGGCCTCAGCACTGAGGGTGTGTACCCCCCGATGGACATTAGCGTTATAGCGCCGATAGTAGTCCTCAAGGGTATTGAGAACTGCCAAGGGCTTCTGGGAGGTGGCCGCATTGTCAAAGTAAATCAAGGGGCGATCGTGGACCTGTCGCGCCAAAATCGGAAAATCAGCTCGGCAAAGGTCAGCGAGGGAGCGGCTCGGGGCGATCGTCATAGCACTTGGAATGATCTTGGTTACGTGATGCAACTCCTAGGGAGATTGCAGGCATACATCTTTAACTATAGCCCCTAGAGAACGCGGCCTAGGGAGGGAATGGCAGCCACTCCCTTGATCCCCATGCAGCAGAATTGTTATGAAGCCCTAACATTTGATCCCCACAAAGGGATAAACTGCGTATAAATCCCTAGGGGTGTTCGGCAATTCCCTTGACGCCCCACGAGTTTTTTGCCAAAGATCAAGGGCAAAGGATAGCTTCGTCTATCAACCCAGCAAAGGAGGCACCCATGCCAAAAGATCGCCCCCCTTTAGAAGAAATGACATTGCGGCAGTTGCGGCGAGTGGCCAGTGAACTGCAAGTATCCCGCTATAGCCGTATGCGCAAAGATCAGCTCCTCGCTGCCATCCGTGAAAAACAGGCGCAAGCCAACGGATCGACCACCACCATTTCTATCCAACCTGTCCCCTCTAGTCTGGAGTCCCAAGAAAAAGTGGAAGCCGCAAAGTTTGACCTCGGTCCTACTCAAGATGATGTTCTCTTGGCCTCAGTGGATGAAGGCCTTGGGGATTTGCCGGGTGGCTATGGTGAAAGCCGCATTGTCCTCATGCCCCGTGATCCCCAGTGGGCCTACGCCTATTGGGATGTGCCCAACGAGCACCGCGAAGAATTGCGGCGGCAAGGGGGGCAGCAACTGGCTCTACGCCTCTACGATGCCACGAATATCAACCTCGATAGCCAAATTCCCCACAGCGTTCAGGAGTACCCCTGCGATGAGTTGGCGCGGGAGTGGTATCTGCCCATCCCCGTCAGCGATCGCGACTATGTAGTGGAAATTGGTTATCGCTGTGCCGATGGCCGCTGGTTAGTTCTAGCTCGTTCTGCCCCCATTCATATTCCCCCCGCCTACCCCTCAGATTGGGTTTGGGATCAATTCATTACCGTGGATTGGGATATGGATCTGCGGGGCAAAACCCTCTTTGATCTGGGGGCACCCTTGGCAAGCACGGCCGAACCCAATCCCATTTATGAAGGCATCTTTGCCATGGCCGAAGGGGCAGAAGCGCAGCGGGTGGCGGGTTCCCTCTTTGGTTCTATGCACCAAGTCCCTGGCGCCATCTCCCAGTTGCCAGAAATGGCCATCAGTTCCTATGTCTTCCCCTCTGGAGTTGGGCTATGGGCGGTGCCGACGGTTTCGGGTCTGACAATGTCGGGCGTTGGCTTCTCAGCTTCGGCGGCTCCCATTCGTCCGCGCAAATTCTGGTTGGTGGCGGATGCTGAACTCATTGTCTATGGGGCTACGGAGCCAGATGCCACCGTCACCATTGGTGGGCGCCCCATCAAACTCAATCCCGATGGCACGTTCCGCTTCCAAATGTCCTTCCAAGATGGCCTCATCGACTTCCCGATCTTGGCAGTGGCGGCAGATGGGGAACAAAACCGCGCTATTCACATGAAGTTCACTCGCGAAACCCCCGAACGCCGCACCAATACCAAGGAAGAAGCGGTGCTGGAGTGGCTCGCCTAAGGAAGTTGATTGGCTCAGTAAATGCCTGATTAAATACCTAATTCAATACCTTTCCCTCTGCCTAATGGGTAGGGGGATTTTTTATGCACGCAAAAAGGCAAGGAGTTCGCGATTGACGAGCCCTGGCACTTCCTGTTGTGCCCAGTGGCCACAGTCAGGCAGGTATTTCAGCCGCCACGGTGCATGGATCAACGCTTCAATACCATTGGCAAGGCAGGGCTGGGCGAGGGGATCATCGGCGCCCCAGAGGATCAGGGTGGGGCTGGTAATGGCTTCCCTGTGCTGTTGCAGTAGGTGCCACCACTGTTGGGGTGAAAAAAGATGGCGATAACTTTTGAGGACAGCAGCGATCGCTCCCGCTTTTTCGAGAGCCGCCTGATAGAGTTGCACAGTTTCTGCTGAAAAGGCCGCCTTGCGGATGGAGTAGCGCTGAAAGAAATCCTGCAAAAAACTCCGCAGATTGTGCCCTAGCCAGTATTCCGCTAAGCCGGGGATGTGGCAGGCCAATAGCGGCCAGTTGCGCCAAAAATGCTCCACCTGCTGCCAGAGTTCCAGTCCCACAGGGTAGAGGTGCGGGGTATTCAAGACCGCTAAATGCTGCACCCTCTGCGGAAAGCGGGCCGCCACATGCCAAGCTATCAGGCCACCGCAATCATGGCCGACAATGTGTGCTCGTTCATAGCCCAGCTCTTGAATGAGCGCCGTAACATCTTGGCTGAGGGTATCGAGATCATAGCCATGGGCAGGCTTCTCGGAGTCATTGTAGCCCCGCAGATCTGGCACTACGACCTTGAAATGACGAGCCAGGACGGGAATTTGAAATCGCCAAGAGTACCAAAACTCTGGAAAGCCGTGCAACAAAATCACTAGATCACCGCTGCCTTGGGTGACGTAGTGCAGGCGCACTTGGTTAACGCTGAGGTACTGGTGTTGCCAACTCAGGGAAACTTCAGTCATTGAGGGTGAGGATCAAAGCAGAAGGGAAATCCAACTACTTTTAAGCTAGCACCGACAAAGAGGCAAGGGTAGCCCCGACAGGGTTAAATCGCAGTGGGGACACGGACTTCCTTGAGGAGATTGGCCAGTTCCTGCAGTTGGTTGATGGCCTCTGCCCCTTCTAGTTTCATCAGTTCGCGGTCGTCCCGCATTTCAGTCCAAGTAATTCCATAATCAGAAACCAAAAAGCGAATCAGGTGGTTGTCGGCCAAGCTGACCATAAAGGAGGCACTGTTGAGTTCACCGCCACAGGTGTAGCAGGAGGCCATGTAGCCTCGATTTTCTAGGGCGATCGCTAGGGCTTGCAGGTTCAGCACCAAGTCGCGAATAAACTGGCGGTGTTGTTCGGCTAAGCGATAAAACATAGGACAATTAACTCCAGAAAACGAGTAAATGAATAGCGCAACCCCAAGAAAAATATTAAGACAATCTTAAGAATGTGCCACCGTATACCAATTTGTCAAATCTTATGAAAAAGATGTAACAATCTAAAATTTGCTATAGGTATGAGTAGCTTTCATTTCGCTCGGATGGAACGGCAATACCCTCTAAACGCCTAGCTTGATGTCTAGTTCACCCTTGATTGCCTTTTGATTACCGTCGCAATAGCAGCCTGCCATATTTCTCAAGGGCTATGCTTTTCATTTTACTTTAAGATTCCTGTTTCTAGGGTAACCTAACCCTAAGGACACATTCTGCAAGACAATGCCAGCACCTACGATGGTTCCCGTGGCCCTTGCCATTCTCTACCAAGGCGATCGCGTTCTTATGCAGCTGCGAGATGATGATCCCCACATCCTGTATGCTGGCCACTGGGGACTTTTTGGCGGTCACCTTGAACCTGAAGAAGCACCGCTCGAGGGGGTTCAGCGGGAAGTCTATGAGGAGATTGGCTACTGCCCACCCCACTTCACCTTTTTTGGCGAGTACGGCGATCCCCAAGTACATCGCTATATTTTCACAGGCCCTTTAACCTGCGAATTGGGCGCCTTAGTCCTCAATGAAGGACAGGGGATGGACTTGGTACCCTACGCCTCTGTGGTGGCTGGAGTTCACTATGCCCAAACCCTCGGGGAAGATCGCCCCTTAGGAGCCATCCACCAACGGATTCTGCTTGATTTCTTTGCTCAATTTAGGAGGGAATCAGCCCTTTAGGCCGCAAATTGTTGCAGCACCCATTCGGGGGTTCCTAGTCCTTGGACAGAGCGATCCAGATACAGCACCTGATCGCAGGTTGCTCTTACCCGCTCCAAGTGATGGGAAATTTGTAAAATCCCCCAGCCCTCACTCACCTTGAGGGTCTCCAGGAGGTCGTAAAACTGTTGCTCACCTCGGCGATCTAAGCCAGCGGGAGCTTCATCCAAAATCAGGAGACGACGGGGCTGCACCAAGCAATAGGCCAAAAGGGCGCGTTTTGTTTCGCCCCCGGAAAGGGAACTCATGGGTTGCGCCGCAAGATGCTCTAAGTTCAGGCGTTGGAGACTCTCAAAGATGGCGCGATCGCGCTGCTGTCGGTACTGCCAAGGCCACTGCCATGTCGGTTGCCCCCAGCCCAAACCCACAAATTCAGCCACTGTGATCGGAATGCGTGGATCGCACTGGAAGTTTTGTGGCAAATAAGCCACTTGTTGGCGGACATAGGGGAGTGTGCGGCGATAGGCCATGCCATATCCTAGGAGCGTCACCCGTCCCTGCTGGTAGGGAATAATTCCCAAGATGGCTTGAATCAGGCTACTTTTGCCCGCCCCATTGGGACCAACAATGGCCATATTCGTATTGGCTGCGAGGGTAAAGGAGACATTTTCCACCACCCAGCGATCGCCCCGCCGCACGGAGAGGTTTTCCACCTCCAGTAGGTATTCCTTCACAGGGGTATCCACGCCAATTCCAAAACCGCCAAGGAATAAGGGGAACGATGGGCTTGCCGTTGCGCCCCAAACGCTTCAGCAAGGTTGAGAATGTTCTGCTCCATCTTGCCCAGGAAATAGGCAGGGGTGAGATCCGCTGCAGAAGGGGCACGCTCTAGGGGATCAAACACACTCACTTTTGCCCCCGAATCCTGCGCTAAACTTTCAAAGCCCTGTTCTTGCCCCGGTTCAGTCAAGAGCGTTTTCAGGTCACTTTGCCGCACCGCCTGCATCACCCGTTGCACGTCCGCTGGTGAGGGGTTAACGGCGGGAATACCGACGAGATAGATCGCTTTCAGGTTATACCTCTCGGCAAAATAGGGGGCCACATCGTGATAGACCACAAATGTTTTGCCGGCAAAGGGAGTGAGCTTTTCCCGTGCCAGGGCATCGAGTGCTTCTAACTTTTGAATAAAGGCAGCACTATTCTTTTCATAGATGGCAGCCCCTTCAGGATCGACGGCAATCAGGCCATCACGAATATTTTTTACCTGCTGGACAGCACGCTGGGGATCCAGCCAAATGTGGGGATTGAATTCACCATGGCTATGACTGTGGCTATGGTCGTCGTGATCATGGGCGTGGTCGGGATTACCCTTTGTGTTGGCAATTGGGGTTACTCCAGCACTGGTATCAATGACTTTAAGGTCTGTATTGGCGGCATTCTTGATTAAGGGGTCGAGGAACGTTTCCAACCCAAGACCGTTTTTGACCAAGACCCTTGCCGTCCCCAAAAGCCGCACATCCTCAGGACGGGCTTGGAAGTCGTGGGCATCAACATTAGGGGGCAACAGTTGCTCGACAGTGGCGCGATCGCCCGCAACCGCTTTTGTAAAGGCAGTGATGGGTAAAAAAGTCGTCACAATCGTCAATGGCGCTTCTGTCTGTGAGGTCTCCTGCTCCTGTGGCGACTGGGCTTGGGGGGCACAACTGCCCAAAAATACCCCCAGAATTAGCAGCAGCCCCCAGCGTTTAAGGTGTGCTTGAATAGCCATAGGGAAACAGATGAATGATAACCATTCTCATGTTTACACAGGTAGCCAGGGAGAGCAAGCAAAAATATAGCTATTTTGCAAGGGAGGGATATATTGCAAAGAGAAATAGATTAGCCCTGAAGCGTCCCGGAGATCCTTAAAGAACGTGAGGAGTTGTCTCCTAGGTCAAGCAAGGTGGCAAAATCAATGAGGTCATTTATAATCTTTTAGGTCAGTCGCGCCACCCTCCATCGCTGGCGAAAACGAGACAACTGAGTGCCCAAGGTGATCCCCTTCGTCCTTGGAAACTTGATGGGGAAGCCTTAGCGGTAGGGGTTGCTGCAAACCGCGATGACCCTTTCGTCAACCATGCCCAAGAATGTGGGGTAGAAATTTCCAGGATTAATTACGCCCTCGACCAGAGGGGCAGCAGCGGAAAAAAACAGATGAGTTTCATGGAGTAATTCGGGATGAGGATGCTGGATCCTGTCCCATTCTTTATCGGGATATCTATAAAGGGGTAAGCTTTAACCTACCCCTTCACAACAGCCCATTAAAACCAATTGGCGATCGCGAGTTCCTAGCCTTCAAGATTCAAGAAGGGCAAGAGGGCCATGATCCGTGCCCGCTTAATAGCTACTGCCAGTTGCCGCTGTTGCTTGGCGGTGAGACCGGTCACCCGCCGCGGTAGGATTTTTCCCCGCTCAGTGATAAAGCGTCGCAGTAAATCCACGTCTTTGTAGTCAATGGGTTGGCCGGGGGGAATGGGGGAAATGCGTCGCCGATAAAATGCCATAGCTGTCCTCTAATTACTTGATTTCTTTGTGAACGGTGTGTTTGTTGCAGTAGCGGCAAAATTTCTTCAGTTCTAACCGCCCTGTGGTGGTGCGACGATTTTTGGTGGTGGTGTAGCGAGAGACACCGGGCGATCGCTGTGCCGGATTAGTGCGGCACTCTGTGCACTCTAGGGTGATAATGATTCTGGCGCCTTTTGCTTTAGCCATGGTCTTGCCTATCTATCCAGTGAGCCGATCTCTAATTATGGCAGATCTTTGCGGATTTTGCTGACCAATTCAATCAGCTTGCGATCGAGGGCAAAGCCCCGCCGACAGCGATACACCTTTGTGCCGCCTAGGCGATCGTGGAGCGTGCGGTGTTCTTCATCAATCCACGCCAGACTGCAGTCAACGGCTAGGGGCAGGGCCAAAATAAGGAGGGCCATACTCGGACCATAGGATTCCAAGCCCACCAATGTCAGCAGTGCCCCGATGCCAATCACCAGTTCTCGCTTGCTGAGGGAGAGCAGATCCGGTGTTCGCTGCCGCTGATCCAACAGTCGCGCATTCATCAACCAATGGCCGGGGCTTTGACCTTTATTGCGGTTGACCATTGCCACCCGCAGTAACCACCAAACGATGGCAAAGACAAACAGTTGTCCCCACTGAATCGCTGCTGCTGGTGTGATACCGACAACGCTCGTCAGCCAGATCAGGATAAAGTCAATGCTGGTGGCGATCGCCCGTCGCCAAGGCTGAGCCAGGGGTAAGGGGGGTAGATATTGACGGGAAAGTGCCATAGCAAGCACAGGGTGGCAAAAGGCCAGAGAGTGGCTAGACTAGTATAGCTTGATGCCGATTCCCTCAAAAAATCCTGCGGAGTTTGGACGGTGCAACCCGTTGATTTGACTACTCTGCGTGCTGTTTGTGCCGATCTCCAACATTGGCTACCAGCACGGCTCGAAACGGTTTACCAGCGCGATCGCCACACGATTGCCTTGGCTCTACGCACGCTGAAAAAACAGGGTTGGCTGACCCTCAGTTGGCATCCCCAAGCGGCACGCATTGCCTTTGAACCACCGCCCCCCCGCCAGCCAGACACCTTTACCTTTAGTCAGCAGCTTCATGCCCAACTCAATCGCCTTGCCCTTGTGCGGGTTGGTCTAGTCAACCCTTGGGAGCGCGTTGTGGTTTTGGAATTTGCGCCCCGCCTGCAGGAAGCAACGCAGTGGCGTCTCTATGCCGAGATCATGGGCAAGTACAGCAACGTGATACTGGTAAACGCTGAAGGGGAAATTGTTACCGCCGCCCACCAAGTCAGCCCCCAGCAGTCCCGCTTGCGGCCCATTCTCACCGGTCAGCCCTATGTGCCCCCACCCCCCCTGACAGCAGCGCTGCCCAGTAGCGAGATTCCCTTTGAGCAATGGCAACAACAGGTGAGTGTGATCCCCGGACTGCTGCGGCAGCAACTCCTGAAGGCCTATCGGGGCTTGAGTCCTGCGTTGGTACAGCAACTACTTGCCGATGCCGCTTTGCCCCCAGAGCATCGCACTACGGATCTAAGCGCTGAAGAGTGGCGGCGGCTGTTTGACCATTGGCAGCACTGGCTGGAGTGTTTAGAGAGGGGGCATTTTGTGCCTCAATTCACAGCAACGGGCTATCGCGTCATTCCCCCTCTTGGAGTGCAGACCCCCTCAACCATTAGCATTCACGAGATTCTGGCCACCTATTACCAAGACCAACTCCAGCAGCAGCAAACACAGCAACTTCAGCAACAGTTGCACCAGAGCCTACAGGCACAACGGCAAAAACTCATCGCCAAAATTGAGGGCTTTCGAGAACAATTAGCCGCTGCCGCCGTTGGCGATCGCCAACGGTACCTCGCAGATTTACTCATGGCCCATGCCCACCTGTGGCAACCCGGCATGACCGAACTGATTGTGACGGACTTTACCACCCAAGAACCCCTCGCCATTGCCCTCTCCCCAGAAAAAAGCGCCATCCAAACGGCTCAGGAGTTATACAGGCAACACCAAAAACTGAAACGTGCCCAGCAGCACATTACCCCACTCCTCACGGCTGCTGAAGGGGAACTTGCCTATTTGGATCAGGTGGCGGCCACCCTGGCTACGGCCACATCCTTAGATGTCCTTGAGGAGATTCGGGCTGAACTGATTCAACAGGGATACCTGATAGCCCCCGATTACTATCGTCCGCCAACCACCCCTAGTCCCTACCTACGCTATACGACACCGAGTGGCTTCACGGTTCTTGTGGGGCGCAACAACCGTCAGAATGACGATCTCACCTTTCGCGTTGCCAGTCCCTACGATTGGTGGTTTCACACCCAAGAGATTCCCGGCAGCCATGTCATTCTCCGCCTTGAAGCGGGGGAGGTGCCCAGTGACAAAGATATTCAATACGTGGCGGATTTGGCGGCCTACCATAGTCAAGCGCGAGCCAGTGCCCAAGTGCCCGTCGTCTATACCCGCCGCAAGTATGTGCAAAAACCGAAGGGCGCTAATCCGGGGATGGTGATCTACGATCAGGCAACAGTGGTGTGGGGACATCCCCTCAGTGTCAGGGATTGCCCTACAGAGATACCCTAAGGGAGCAAACAGCTTCGCTGCAGCGCGGGCGATCGCGACGGGATCATGGCAGAATAGAACCGTGTTTTTTAAGACACGATATGACTGCTGAGGTTCTATGCTGCGTCTAAATCGAAAGTCCCTAATTTCAATCCTATTAAGCATTGTTGCTATTATTTTAGTCGGCTGTGGCGGCCCCAGTGCCACAACCCCACCCCCACCCACCTATAGTGAGTTGCAAATTACTCGCATTCAAGACTACCTGAGCGACATTGAGAAAAATGCCGAACGCTTTGCTGACTTAGAGGTCAGCATAGCCAAAGGTGATTGGCAGGAAGCCCGCAACATTATGCGCGGCCCTCTCGGTGAAATGTTGATGGATATGCGAGCCCTCAACCGCAACCTTTTGGCAAAGGATCAACCCACCCCCACGGCCTTGACCCGTGCCTTGACCGATGACTTCCTGAAAATTGATCAGGGGGCAGATCTCGATAGTATCACCCTAGCTCAAGAGAGCTTCCGCGAGGCTGAAGCGGATTTCAAGGCCTATCTCAACAGCTTGCCTGAGTTGTCCTAGTCTCTTGCTTTTTCCTAAGTTGATAGCCGTTGCCCATGTCCTTTGTCGGTCTGCATATTCACAGTGATTACAGTCTTCTTGATGGTGCCAGCCAGCTTCCCGACCTAGTGGCACGGGCAATGGAATTGGGGATGCCCGCGATCGCCCTCACGGACCACGGGGTAATGTATGGTGCCATTGAACTGCTAAAGCTCTGCCGTGGTAAGCCCATCAAGCCTATTATCGGCAATGAAATGTATGTCATCAATGGCGACATCACCAAGCAGGAGCGCAAACCCCGCTTTCACCAAGTGGTGCTGGCCAAAAATAAACAGGGCTACCATAACCTCTGCAAACTCACCACCATCTCTCACCTTCAGGGCTTTCAGGGCAAGGGAATTTTTGCCCGCCCCTGCATCAACAAAGAACTGTTGGCTCAATACCGTGAGGGGCTAATTGTCACCAGTGCTTGCCTCGGCGGTGAGATTCCCCAAGCCATTTTGCAGGGCAAGCCAGAGTTGGCCCGCAGTGTTGCTGCTTGGTATCAAGCGACCTTTGGTGAGGATTTTTACCTTGAGATCCAAGACCACGGCAGTCAAGAGGATCGGGTGGTGAACGTTGAACTGGTGCGCATTGGCCGTGAGTTGGGGATCAAAGTTATTGCCACCAATGACTCCCACTTTATTTCCTGTCATGACGTTGAAGCCCACGATGCCCTGCTTTGTATCCAAACCAACAAGCTGCTCAGTGATGAGAAGCGGATGCGCTACAGCGGTACGGAGTACCTGAAATCCGCCGCTGAAATGGCTCGGCTGTTTCGGGATCATTTGCCCGATGAGGTCATTCAAGAGGCCTTGGCGAATACCCTCGCAGTAGCCGCCAAGATTGAAGCCTATAACATCTTTCGTGAGCCCCAAAGTCCAGAGTTTCCGGTGCCGCCTGGCCATACAGCAGATACCTACCTAGAGCAAGTGGCATGGCAAGGACTGTTGGAGCGATTTCACCTCAGCAATCGCCAACAGTTGGAGGCCACCTATCGGCAGCGTTTGGAATACGAACTCAAAATGCTCCAGCAGATGGGGTTCTCCAACTATTTCCTAGTCGTTTGGGACTACATCAAATATGCCCGCGACCACAACATCCCCGTGGGTCCAGGCCGGGGATCGGCAGCGGGTTCCCTTGTGGCCTATGCCCTGCGCATTACCAACATTGATCCGGTTCACCATGGCTTGCTCTTTGAGCGCTTTTTGAATCCTGAGCGCAAGTCCATGCCCGACATTGATACGGACTTTTGTATTGACCGCCGCGAGGAAGTCATCCAGTACGTGACCCAAAAATACGGCAGCGATCGCGTCGCCCAGATCATCACCTTCAACCGCATGACCTCCAAGGCGGTGCTCAAGGATGTGGCACGGGTGCTGGATATTCCCTATAGCCAAGCGGATCAAATGGCGAAACTGATTCCCGTGGTGCGGGGCAAACCGGTCAAATTGGCAGTCATGATCTCCGAGGAAACCCCCTCGCCGGAGTTTAAGGAAAAGTACGACAGTGATCCGCTCGTGCGCCGCTGGATTGATATGGCCATGCGCATTGAGGGCACCAACAAAACCTATGGTGTCCATGCTGCTGGCGTCGTCATTGCCTCAGAACCCTTGGATCAACTGGTGCCGCTGCAGCGCAACAACGATGGCGCAGTGATTACCCAGTACTTCATGGAGGATTTAGAATCCCTCGGCCTTCTGAAGATGGACTTTCTGGGTCTGAAAAATCTGACCATGATCCAGAAAACCCAAGAACTGATCGAGAAAAACCATGGTCAGCGAATTGACCTTGATGCTTTACCCCTCGATGATGCCAAAACCTATCAACTGTTAGCGGAAGGTAAACTGGAGGGAATTTTTCAACTGGAATCCTCGGGGATGCGCCAAATTGTCCGTGAATTGAAGCCCTCGAATCTGGAGGACATTTCCTCGGTGCTGGCGCTCTATCGACCGGGACCTTTGGATGCTGGGCTGATCCCGAAATTCATTAACCGCAAGCATGGGCGGGAACCAATTCAATATCAACATGAGCTTTTGAAGCCGATTTTAAGCGAAACCTACGGCGTCCTGTGTTATCAGGAGCAGATTATGCGGATGGCACAGGACTTGGCGGGCTATTCCCTGGGTCAAGCGGATCTCCTCCGCCGCGCGATGGGCAAAAAGAAAAAAGAGGAAATGGAAAAACATGAAGCCCTCTTCATCGAGGGAGCAGCTAAAAATGGTGTGCCCAGTGCCATAGCCCAAGAACTTTTTAAGCAGATGCTGGATTTCGCTGAATACTGTCTGAGTGGTGAGACCGCGGTGATGACCGTGGAATATGGTGCGGTTCCCATTCGGCGCTTGGTGCAGGAGCGGTTGACCTGTCATGTGTATAGTCTTGATGCCCAAGGTCATCTTTATACGCAGCCCATTGCCCAGTGGCATTTTCAGGGCTTCCGTCCCGTGTATGAGTATCAACTGGAGGATGGCTCGACCATTTGTGCAACACCGGATCACCGCTTTATGACCACCAGGGGCCAGATGCTGCCCATTGAGCAAATTTTTCAGGAAGGACTAGAGCTATGGCAAGGCCCGATCGCCCCCAGTCAGGCGCTTCTTCAAGGTCTCAAACCAGCGGTGCAGATGTGCTGCTAGGCAATCTTGAATAGCTTTACTCACCTGATCTAGGGGTTGGTCGGCATCAATCCGCTGCCAGCGATCGCTCCCTTGCTGAGCTAAGGCCATAAATCCCTGACGAACCCGCTCATGAAAGACCACCGCATTCTGCTCGAGGCGATCCGCTATGCCCCGCTGTTGGGTACGGGCAAGACCAACACCGACGGGAAGATCTAACCAGAGAACTAAATCCGCTCCTAGACCCCCCGTAGCAATCTGGTTGATGTGCTCAATGATCTGCAAGTCCAGCCCTCGCCCATAGCCCTGGTAGGCAACGGTAGAAGCCGTATAGCGATCGCACAGGACAATGCCCCCCCGTTGCAGTTGCGGACGAATGCCAGTGGCTACATGTTGGGCGCGATCGGCGGCATAGAGGAGCAGCTCCGCTAGGGGGTCAATCTCTAAATCACTATGGAGCAGCAATTGCCGTAGACCTTGGCCCAGGGGGGTCCCTCCCGGTTCACGGGTGAGGAGTAAGGGTGGATCAACATGGGAGGATCGTAGTTTTGCCAGCCAGCCACTTTCCTCTAACCACGTGGCGATCGCCCCCATTTGAGTGGTTTTGCCGGCGCCCTCTCCCCCCTCTAGGACAATAAATAAACCCGCATAGGGATGGGTAGCAGAATGCATGAATCCAGCAATGTCAAGAAAAGGTTTGATATAATCGCGGCATGCTGCCGGCACGATGCAAGGAACGCATACAATGGGGCTGATGCTTAATTTCCTGTGATTTCCTAGGCACACCAGCAGTCACAGCACCCCATTTGTGCCGTGAGTACACCAGAACCATTATTCGCAGATTATTAGTTTACCACTTGGCGGTTATGGCTCGATATGCGCGTGTTGTTACCATTGCACTCCCTCGGGCACGGCTAAAGGAAGAGCTGGTGCAAACCCTAGAGGCCTGCGATTTGACAGTGACCCATGTAGGGGACGATTACGTGGTGGCACGGGAGAGAACGCTCGATACTATTTCAATGTCCCAACTGGTTACAGTTGAAGTCCTGATTGATAAAACCACGCCCCAAAAGGATCTCACTAAGTTTGATCTGGTGCTCAAGAACAAGGAACTGACCCTCAAGAAAAATAATCACTGCTTTGAATGGTTTGACCGTGTGAGTCGCGCCATCGCCGAAAATGAAAACTGGGAATTAGTGAATACAATTGCAACACTGTGACGGCACTGCCAGCAAATGCAACGGTGACGATTGTGGGCGCCGGGGTGGTGGGCGCGGCGATCGCCTACGAACTGAGTTGTGTTCTTGATTCAGCGGAAACCCCGATTCTGGTCCTTGAAGCGCAAGGGGAGGAAGATTGGCAAGCAACAGGTGCCGCCCTAGGGGTTCTCATCGTCCATCTCAGTCGGCGGCGGCGCGGACGCAACTTTCAGCTGCGCCAGGCCAGTTTAGCACGCTACGAAACCCTGATTCCAGAACTGGAGGCGCAAACTGGGATCAAGATTCCCTACCAGCGCCAAGGCATTGTTGAAATTTGTACCACAGAAGCGGCGGCGATGGCCGCCCAAGCATGGTTGCAGGAACAGACGCCCCAGGGTGTGCAGTGGCTTTCTCCCGCCGAAGTTCAAGATCAATGTCCCCTTCTTGATCTTCACCATATTCACGGGGCCCTTTGGGCAACGGGCGATCGCCAAGTTACCCCTAAACCCTTGACTCAAGCCCTGCGCCAAGCCGCGCGTCAACGGGGGGTAAAGTTCTTCTATCAAACCCCGGTCCGACATCTCCAACCATCGCGGGGGTGGATTCTGGAATTGGATCAAACTTCGCTGGAGACTGAATACCTCATCTTGGCGGCGGGTCTGGGGACAACGCCCCTCACCGAAGCCCTGGATCGCCCTGTTACTCTGGAACCGGTTTTAGGACAAGCCCTAGAGTTTGCCTGTCAGATTGATGCGAACACACCAGTGATGACCGCTGAAGGGATTCATTTTGTCCCTTTGCCTTGGGGGCGAGTGTGGGTAGGTGCCACTGTGGAGTTCAACACTTTAGTTGGGAATCCACAAACCCTTGATCAACTCCATGGACGAGCCAGCGAGCTTTGGCCAGTTTTGCAAACAGCTCCTTTAACACAACAGTGGCAGGGAGTGCGACCGCGTCCGAGCGATCGCCCGGCACCAATCATCGAAAAAATGGATGACCGCACTTGGCTCGCCACTGGTCATTACCGCAACGGTATTTTACTGGCTCCCGTAACCGCCCAAAAAATTGCCGAATCCGTGATCACCACCTTGGCTGAGGGCAATGTCCCAAGGGGCACACAGCATTGATAAAATAAAATTCAGTGTTGTGGGACAGATACCATGGAAGTCAACCAACTCGGCTTGATTGCAACTGCCCTGTTTGTACTGGTGCCAAGCGTGTTTTTGATTATTTTGTACGTGCAAACGGAAAGTCAGCAGAAAAGTAGTTAAGATAGTGGAAAATCTCTATGGCAAGAGCGAAAACCGCTCTATGCTGCGAGAAATTCCTGCAGTTTCTTTGTACAGCCTGTGACTGCTGCTTTTTCATCCCTTTGCATCGCGCCTACCCACATCTATCGCGGTTGGTCAATTTTCTCCCAAGCAGGGGAAGCCATTGCGCAATTGGGGCATCATCCCCTTTTAGTGGTTTCACCGCAGCGGTATCAGCAGCTTGAGCAGGAGTGGCAGGCGATCGCCCACTCCCATGATCTTACTTTCACCGTAGGAACATTCCATGGTGAGTGCAGCGAGTCTACCCTTGCCCAACTCCGCCAAGAGGCCCAAGGCAGCGATCTGATCATCGGCATTGGCGGTGGCAAAGCGCTGGATACCGCTAAGCTCTTGGGGCACCAACTTCACTTGCCCGTGGTGACCATCCCCACGTCGGCAGCCACCTGCGCCGCTTGGACAGCCCTTTCCAATGTTTATACAGAGGCCGGTGCTTTTGCCTATGATGTGGCACTCCACCGTTGCCCAGATCTGCTACTGTTGGACTACGCCCTGATTCAAACAGCTCCGAAGCGAACCCTGCTTGCCGGCATTGGTGATGCCCTTGCCAAGTGGTATGAGGCTTCGGTCAGTAGTGGCCACCGCCAAGAAACCCTGATTGTCGCTGCTGTACAGCAAGCTCGTGTATTGCGCGATATTCTCCTACAGCGGTCTGCCGAAGCCTTGAACAATCTGGGCAGTCCCGCTTGGGAAAATCTGGTTGATGCCAGTGTCCTGATGGCAGGAATGATCGGTGGATTGGGGGGTGCCCAATGCCGCACAGTAGCAGCCCATGCGATCCACAACGGTTTGACCCAACTGCCCCAAAGTCAGGGCACCCTCCACGGTGAAAAAGTGGCCTACGGTATTCTTGTCCAACTACGCTTGGAAGAGATTGTCCAAGGCAGTCAACTGGCCACAAGTGCTCGCCATCAACTTTGCCAGTTTTATGAACAGGTGGGTCTGCCCCTGAGTTTAGAGGATTTGGGCTTCCGAGAGGCCAGCTTGGCGCAACTCCAGCACGCCGCTACGGTTGCCTGTGCGCCCCATTCCGATATTCACTATCTGCCGTTTCCCGTGACGCCTGATCTAGTGCTAGAAGCAATGGTGTCCACCGTGGTCGGCTACAGCGCCAAAGTCTTGGATGGGAGTGCCCGCTAGATGGGATTAGAGTGGATTCAGCCGGCCGATCGCCTTGGGGCATTGCCGCCCTATGTTTTTGCTCGGCTTGATGAACTGAAGTTAAAGGCTCGGCAGCAGGGACTCGACCTCATTGACTTGGGCATGGGTAATCCGGATGGCTCAGCACCGCGGCCAGTGATTGAAGCGGCTATTGCTGCCTTTGAGGAACCCAGCTACCACGGTTATCCCCCCTTTGAAGGCACAGCGGTTTTCCGTCAGGCCATTACTCGCTGGTATCAGCGCCGCTACAATGTTTCCCTTGATCCCGAGGGTGAGGCCTTACCCCTTTTGGGATCAAAAGAGGGACTGACACACCTGGCCCTTGCCTACGTGAATCCAGGGGATGTCGTCCTCGTTCCTAGCCCGGCCTATCCTGCCCATTTTCGGGGGCCGGCGATCGCCGGTGCCAACATTTATCCCCTCATTCTCAAACGGGAAAAGGGTTGGCTCATTGATCTGAGTGAGATTCCCAGTGACATTGCCCGCCAAGCCAAGGTTTTGTACTTCAACTATCCCAGCAACCCCACGGCGGCGATCGCCCCCCGCTCTTTTTTTGAAGAAGTGGTTGCCTTTGCCCGGGAATACCAAATCCTTTTAGTACATGACCTTTGCTACGCCGAACTGGCCTTTGATGGCTATCAACCCACCAGCTTACTTGAAATCCCCGGTGCCAAGGAAATCGGTGTTGAGTTCCATACCCTCTCAAAAACCTATAACATGGCGGGCTGGCGGGTTGGGTTTGTCGTGGGCAACCGCCACATTATTCAGGGCTTGCGTACCCTGAAAACCAACTTGGACTATGGGGTTTTTTCAGTTTTACAGAAAGCTGCAGAGGTGGCCCTGAGCCTGCCCGATAGCTACATTGCCTCTGTGTGCGATCGCTATCGCCAGCGGCGGGATTTTCTGATTCAAGGCTTGAATGAACTGGGCTGGCAACTCACCCCAACCCAAGCAACCATGTATCTCTGGGTGCCCGTCCCCCTGGGCATGAGTTCAACAGATTTTGCCCTCAAGCTGCTTCAGGAAACGGGTATTGTTGTGACCCCCGGCAATGCCTTTGGCGAAGGCGGTGAAGGATACGTGCGGATCAGTCTCATTGCCGATCGCGATCGCCTAGGTGAAGCCCTTAAACGCATGGCTCAAGCGAATATCCGCTTCGATAGCTTAAGTCACTAACTCACCCCATCCAGCCATGACTAAAACGAATGCTGACCACCAACCCTCAAGGCTTCTTATTCTGGGTGCCCTCGGCGTCGTCTATGGCGATCTAGGGACAAGTCCCCTCTATGCCTTTGAAGAAACCTTTAATCCCCTCCACCTCCTAGCAGTTACCCCTGCCAATATCTACGGCATTCTCTCCTTGATCCTCTGGGCACTTGTCCTCATTCCAACCCTGAAATACGCAACCTTTGCCCTGCGTGCTGACAACGGTGGTGAAGGTGGCATTTTTCCCCTGATGGCCCTTGTCCTCTCGCGAATTCGCCTCAGTTCCCAATGGCGGCGCTGGGTAATCGTTTTCGGTCTGGTGGGCGCGGCCATGTTTTATGGAGATAGCACGATTACCCCTGCAATTAGTGTCCTCTCTGCGGTTGAAGGGTTAGAGGTACTCAGTCCTCAGCTTGGGGCTTGGACAGTTCCGCTAACGGTGGTGATTTTAGTGGGGTTGTTTTGGTTTCAACATCGGGGTACCACCCAAGTGGGGCAGGTCTTTGGCCCTATCATGTTCCTCTGGTTTATGACCCTAGGCATCCTTGGGGCAATCCACATCTTCGAGCAGCCCACGATTCTGAATGCCCTCAATCCTTGGTGGGGAGTACAACTGTTTTACGGCCATCCTGCCCAAGTGTTTTTCCTCTTGGGAGTGGTGATTTTGGCACTGACGGGTGCCGAGGCCATGTATGCCGATATGGGACACTTTGGCATCCAGCCCATTCGCTTGGCGTGGTATGGTCTGGTCTTTCCCGCCCTTGCCTTGAATTATCTGGGGCAGGGTGCTTTTATTCTCAAGCATCCAACAGCGACCCATAATCTCTTTTTCCAACTTGTACCTGAGTGGAGCGTATTGCCCCTAGTCATCCTCAGTACATTGGCCACCGTCATTGCGTCTCAAGCAGTGATTTCAGGCGCTTTTTCAATGACGGCGGCGGCCATCAAGTTAGGCTATCTGCCTCGCCTGCGCATTGATGTTACGGATGATCATCACCGTGGTCAGATTTATATTCCTGTAATCAACTGGTTGCTACTGGTTACGGTTCTGCTGTTGGTCATGACCTTTAGAAAGTCATCGGAACTTGCAGGTGCCTATGGTTTGGCGGTTAACTTAACCATGGTGGTTACAACCCTCTGCTTGATTCTGGTGGCGCGGCACCTATGGCGGTGGTCTATTGTGCAAATTGGCCTTGTTTGGGTCAGTATTTTAGTGATTGAAATTGCTTTCCTCATCGGCAACGCTCTCAAAATTCCCCACGGTGGCTGGTATCCCCTCGCTTTCGGCGGGGTTGTCTATATGCTCTTAGGAACGTGGCGACAAGGGCAGGTTCTGCTGCGTCAGCAACTCCTGCAAGCGAATGCTCGCTTTTCCCTCAAGGAGCTGCTCAGTCAAGGGGTTGCACGTGTGCCGGGGATTGCTGTTTTCTTCTCACCCGTTCCCCGCACGATTCCACTCAGCTTTATTCAAAACCTTCAGCACAACCATGTGTTGCATCAGCAGACGATCTTTATTCATTTAGCAACTGCGAATATACCCCATGTGCCCTTGGCAGAACAATTGGCCTATAGGGTCACCGATGTTGGTATTTATGAAATCATCCTTACCTCGGGGTTTCGCGATCGCCCGGATCTGCTACTTGCCCTTGAAACTTGCCAACATGCCCTCAATCTCCCCCTCAAGGGCCAGCCCATGAGTTTTTTCTTAGGCCGTCGGACCATCATCCCAACCCATTCCCCCGGCATGACCCACTGGCAAAAGGTTGTATTTGCTTGGCTATACCGCAATGCTGAGGATGCCATGACCTACTTCCGCCTGCCATCTGAACAGGTGGTGGAGCTTGGCATACAGGTAGAGATTTGATACGTGGGAACATTTATCCTCAACGGCTATTCCATGCGGTTTCTGCATCCTCGAGTGCCTGATCAATTGTCTTTTGTCCTAAGAGAACTGCCTGCAAATTCTCGTAGAGGAGTCGTTGTAGTTCTTTAATATCCCGCAGCGGGGGAATGAGAACCTCTGCTTGGCTCATTTGAGCAGCGCTGACGGATCGGGCAATGTCTACAGGAGTGGCCTTTTCGCCAATGGTACGAAAGTAGGGATCCGCTAAGGCTGCTTGTGTAGAAGGCAGGACATTTGCTTCCTTAGCAAAGGCAAGTTGGTTTTCATCATTGGTGACAAAGAGGGCAAATTCTACAGCCAGTTCAGGATGGCGACTCTGGCGGGGCACCAGTAAATTCATCACAGCAACATTTTTTTTGCCAGTCTCGCCCGTCAACTGGGGAGCGGGGGCTGAAACGGCTGCAATACCGGGGGCATTGGTGGCGATCGCGTTCAAAAATTCCGGACTGGTCATCAATAGAGCTGTTTGTCCCGATTGATACAGTTCAATGCCTTGGCGATGGCCTTCAGTGAGCACCTGCGGCGGCAAGAGTCCCTGACGATAGAGATCCAGCCAATACTGGAAAACAGCTTTGCCCGCGGGGGAATTAAAGGCAGCACGGCCTTGATCATCTACTAACTTCACCCCCATCTGCACCATGGCCTGCATCAGTTCGGCAGAGTCCTCGGGCACCATCGTGATAAAGAAGGCATATTTACCTGTTTTTTCCTTCACAGCTTTAGCCACCCTGGCCAGTTCTGCAAAGGTTTGGGGGGGGCGATCGACCCCAGCGGCGGCAAGAATCGCCTTGTTATAAATCGTTACCCGTGAGGTGAGGTACCACGGCACAGCAAAGCTCTTGCCCTCTAACGTCGTAGCCTGCCAGATATTCGGTAGATAACGCTCACGGACGGCGGGGGCTACATAGTCATTGAGATTTAGCCAAGCATTGCGTCCTGCCAACAACGCTGCAAAGTCGGGATTGAGGTTCACTACATCGGGAGCAGTGCCTGCCAACACCGCCATGAGAATTTTGGTCTGCATTGCCGTCCAAGGAATATCCACCCAGCGCACGTGGACAGCGGGATGTTGGGCTTCAAATTCCGCAATCAGGCGATTGAAGTAATCAGTAAATTTTGGCTGCAGTTGCATTGTCCAGAACTCAATCTGGGTGCCTTGGGGAGGCGGTGCTGTTCCGCAACTGGTTAGGATGCTCAACCATAGCCCCACCAATAGACCAGAGAACCAGCGTTGCCACCGTTGCATTGCCAGGACTCCTAAAGCGGTGGCAGTTCAGACGTGCAAGCACGACAGCGACTAGCCTTGAGGGGCACAGACTCTAAGCAGTAGGGACACTCCCGTTGTTCGGGTGCAGGGGTTTTCTTGGGTAGCAAGGGCAAAATCAGCTTCAGGAGAATAAACAGGCTCAGGGCAATCACCCCAAAGTCAAGTAAGCTGCCCAAAAACTTGCCAATTCTAAGCCCTGACCCGAGCGTGAGTTCGCGCCAGTCACCCCCAGGAATCAGAGGATTGACCAAGGGCATGATCAAGTCTTCCACAACGGAAGTGACCATGCGGCTAAAGGCACCGCCCACCACGACAGCGATCGCCAGATCAATAACATTCCCCTTCAGGGCAAATTCGCGGAACTCCTGCCAAAATTGCTTGACCTGTCGGCGGTTTAGTCGCGCCATGCCCACTCCTCAGTAATACACAAAAATTAACATTTATCTTCATCAATGACCAAAATTTTATCGATTCCGCTAGCCAACGGGCAAACTCTAGGCTAAGATTGTAGATCCAGTCAGAAAGTGTTCGAGCGATCGCTGGTATGATTGCGTATGGCACCCACTTCTGCCCGCTTGACAACTCACTATACACCGCCACTTTCGTTAAAGGAGCTAGGAAAACACTCGCATGGTCAATCAGAAAAAAACGTTAGACGTGGGCTTTACGCATGCTGATTTTGCAGCCTTACTGGACCGGTACGATTACCACTTCAATCCCGGCGACATTGTTGCTGGCACCGTCTTTAGCATCGAACCAAAGGGTGCCCTGATTGACATCGGTGCGAAAACCGCCGCCTATATCCCCATTCAAGAAATGTCTATCAACCGGATTGAGAGTCCGGAAGAGGTACTGCAACCCAACGAAACCCGCGAGTTCTTTATCCTGGCGGATGAAAACGAAGAGGGGCAGCTTACCCTCTCAATTCGCCGCATTGAGTACATGCGGGCTTGGGAGCGCGTTCGCCAACTCCAAGCCGAAGATGCCACTGTTCGCTCCCAGGTCTTTGCCACCAATCGTGGGGGTGCCCTTGTCCGCATTGAAGGGCTGCGGGGCTTTATTCCCGGTTCCCACATCAGCACTCGTGTCAACAAAGAGGAGTTGGTGGGTGAAGAACTCCCCCTGAAGTTTTTGGAGGTCGATGAAGAGCGCAACCGCCTCGTACTCAGCCACCGCCGTGCCCTTGTCGAGCGCAAGATGAACAAACTGGAGGTGGGCGAAGTGGTGGTTGGAACGGTGCGTGGGATTAAGCCCTACGGTGCCTTCATTGACATTGGTGGTGTCAGTGGTCTGCTGCACATTTCTGAGATTTCCCACGATCACATTGATACCCCCCACAGTGTTTTCAATGTCAATGATCAGGTCAAGGTGATGATTATTGACCTTGATGCTGAGCGGGGTCGGATTTCCCTTTCCACGAAGCAACTGGAGCCAGAACCCGGTGATATGGTGAAAAATCCCCAGTTGGTCTATGAAAAAGCTGAAGAGATGGCAGAGCGCTATCGGCAGCAGCTCCTGCAACAACAGCAGCAGGCCGCAGGAGAGACCCCTGAGGAAGGGATGGAAGACATTCCCGAAGCCACCGAAGACGATTCGGCTGCACCGATTCTTCAAGAAGCCTAGGATGTCCCTTGCCCTCACCCTTGGGGATCCAGCGGGTATTGGCCCAGAAATTCTCCTGAAAGCCCTAGCTCACCTGCCCTCAGAAATGTTAGGGCAGTTTTTTATTGCGGGTACAGGCCAAGTATTAGAGGAAACCTATGCTCGCCTATGTCAACAGGGACAGGTGGCCATTGATCCTGCTCAGCTTCAGATATGGGAGCATCCCCTCGACGAGGTGATTGTGCCGGGGCGTCCCAGTGTTGCCAGTGGGGCTGCTAGCTTTGCCTATCTCAAAACTGCCCTTCAGCGGGCGATCGCCGGCGAGGTGGCAGGAATTGTGACGGCACCGATTTCTAAGGCCAGCTGGCAAGCGGTCGGTTATACCTTTCCCGGTCAAACTGAAGTGCTGGCTCACTTCACAGGAACTGCCCATGTGGGCATGTTGTTCCTGGGGCGATCGCCTGTGACTCACTGGGTGCTGACTACTTTACTCGCGACTACCCACATCCCATTGCAAGCGGTGCCTAGGGCACTGACCCCCGAACGCCTCAATGAAAAGCTCGCGCTTCTTATCCAGTTTCTGAGGGAGCGGCGACATCTAGAGCGGCCTCGCATTGCCATTGCTGGATTGAATCCCCACAGCGGTGAGCAGGGACACCTAGGCCAAGAGGAAGTGACTTGGCTGATTCCATGGCTTGCAGCAGCCCAGCAGCAGTATCCCGAAGTTGAACTGATTGGCCCTGTGCCCCCCGATACCCTCTGGATTGGGGCTGCCGATGCGTGGTGGGGACGTCCTGCCCCAGCCCCCGCCTACGATGCCTACCTTGCTCTTTACCATGATCAGGGATTGATTCCGGTGAAGATGCTCGCCTTTCGGGAGGCAGTAAATACGACAATTGGCTTGCCTTTTATTCGCACGTCCCCAGATCACGGTACGGCCTTTGACATCGCGGGTACAGGGGTAGCAGACCCACAGAGTTTTTTGGCGGCGATCGCCTGGGCACAAGCTTTGAGCAAAGGATCGGTTTTCCCTCTCACGCCCGCCTAAAGTGCCTTTGATAGAATGCAACTAGATAACAAACCAAAGGGTCAAGCGTTGCCATTGTGGTTGTTGCTGTATCAGGCAGGGTCGTATGGGATTCTTTGATTCAGAAATTGTTCAACAGGAAGCACAACGTCTGTTTCAGGACTACCAGCAGTTGATGCAGCTTGGCTCCGAGTACGGCAAATTTGACCGTGAAGGTAAAAAAATTTATATCGAGAAAATGGAAGAACTCATGGACCGCTACCGTATTTTTATGAAGCGGTTTGAGTTGTCCGATGACTTTATGGCGCAGATGACCATCAAACAACTGGAAACTCAACTGAGCCAGTTTGGGATGTCGCCCCAAAGTATGTTTGATCAAATGCATCAAACCCTTGAGCGCATGAAAGCCGAAGTGGAACGCCAACCCTAGGGGAGAGGGCAAGTGTTACTCTGCAATCTGGACGGGGTAATTACGCCGGAGGCTTCGATTTCTGTTTTTGATCGCGGATTTCTTTATGGTGACAGTGTTTACGAGGTTGTGCGGACCTACGGCGGGGTTCCCTTTGCCCTGCCAGAGCACCTAGCACGATTGCGCGCCTCAGCCGCCTATCTCTACATGACTGTGCCCTGGTCTGATGAGTACATTACCCAAGAAGTTCAACGCACGTTAGCGGCTGCCCCAACAGGAGAATACTACATTCGGATTGTGGTGACCCGTGGTGGCGATCGCCGCATTGGCCTATTGCCAGAACCGACCACCCAACCGCGGTTATTGATTGTGTTGATGGCGATCGCGCCCGAACCAACGTTGAGCGAACAGGGCATTCGCCTTGCCATCGTTAAGCGGCAACGCACAAGTACTGCTGCCCTTGATCCGGCAGCCAAAACGGGCAATTACCTCAACAATATCTTGGCCCTATTGGAGGCACAGCAGGCGGGTTTTGAGGATGCCCTGCTTCTCAATGCCCAAGGACAGATTACCGAGGCCACGACCAGTAACCTCTGGATTGTCCGTGATGGTGTCGTCGAGACACCCCCCACCGCCGTTGGCATACTCCACGGAATTACGCGAGCGACGCTGTTGCAGATCGTTGCAGACTTGGGTATTCCCCATCGGGAAGTGGTTCTTACTCCACAGGACCTAGCAGGAGCCAGTGAGGGCTTTCTCAGTTCCTCGGTGCGCCTTCTAATGCCGATTCGCCAAGTGAATGAGATGGTGTTTCCGGCTTGCCCGGGACCTGTGACCCAACAGCTATGGCGAGAATTATTAGCAGTGATGGAAAAGGCGGCGGCCTAGATCGTCTGCCAAAGGCGCGATCGCGAGGTGCCCTGCAACTGCTCATGGGTTTCCCGCAATAGCCGCGGAATCTCCAAGCGACTGGGACAGCGAGGCAAACAATCGCCACATTCAGTACAGC
Organism: Thermosynechococcus sp. M3746_W2019_013; assembly: GCF_015296045.1. Classification (NCBI taxonomy): domain Bacteria; kingdom Bacillati; phylum Cyanobacteriota; class Cyanophyceae; order Acaryochloridales; family Thermosynechococcaceae; genus Thermosynechococcus; species Thermosynechococcus sp. M3746_W2019_013. The sequence goes on from NZ_DVDW01000027.1 coordinate 77,455, forward strand.
GATTGGCGGGCTGTCCCGCAAACCAATGGCCGGCCCGGCCAAACATCCCATAGCGATATTTGCCAAATTCCGTCATGTCGTAGGCAACGGCCAAGTTGCGAAGCCGCAATACTTCAGGGATGTGGATTTCCTCTGGGCAGGGCAGACAGGCATAGCATTGGTGACAGAGATCGCTGCCTAGGGCTGCCTGCATCGCCGCTTGTAGGCGATCGCCCACGGCTTGCTCTGCGGGACTCAGGGGATCGACCTGATCGGCCACCGCCAAGGGAAAGGCCAACTCGGCAACGGTGGCAGGCCCAATGCTCAAGGTGGTGATGGCAGGCTGGCTCAGCAACCAGCGATAGCTCCAATGGAGCGGGTGAAAAGGAGCACAGAGATCTTGGAGCCGTTGGGAAGGCTGGTAGAGCTTTCCCCCTTTGTCGGCTGGGGAAATGATGAAAATGCCTAGATTCCGCTCAGCAGCAGCAGCGATCGCTGGGGCATTGCGTTGCTGAAAGTAGGTGTAATGCAGATTCACAAAGTCAAATTGATTGCTGGCGATCGCCGGCAAAATCACAGACAACGATCCATGACTGGAAAAACCCAAAGCGCCAATTACCCCCTTTGCTTGCAATTGCCGCAGCATGGCCATCCCTTCACTGCTCAGCCACGCCAGATGCTCAGGGGTATTCACTCCATGGAGGGCGACACCGTCTAAGCGTGAGAGTTGGAGACGCTCAAGGGATTGCTCAATTTGTCGCTGGACATGATCTGCATCCCCTTGGGGCAATAGTTTGGTGGTGATAAAGACAGCGGGCTGCCCCAATGCCTTAAGGGCACGGCCAATGTAGGCTTCACTGGCACCGTAGGCGGCGGCGGTTTCAATATGGTTAATGCCGTGGGCGATCGCCTCCTCAATGACCGCCTGCATCACCTCTGGGCTGCCCAAGGCACGCATCGTTCCCAGGGAAAACACCGAGAGGTCTAACCCCGTGCGACCAAAACGGCGGTAACGCATCCTAGCCTGCGGAGGAATCCTCCTCCATTCCCCGCCCCTGCTGAATAAAATCTTCAGGGCGAATTGAATCTAAAAAGCGGCGAAAGGCTTGGCGTTCTTCCTCGTCTGCATCGCGATCGACGGGAATCGAGGCATCGGCAACCACTGCTTCCATCACCCAAATCGGGCAATCACAGCGCAGGGCCAGCGCGATCGCATCGCTAGGACGAGCATCAATGTCTTTACGCGTTTCTCCTTGGCGCAGGGTCAGCACCGCATAGTAGGTGTTGTCTTCGAGGGAGTGGATGACCACCCGCTCTAGGGTCATCTTCCATTCGTTGAGGATATTTGCCATCAGATCATGGGTCATCGGTCGCGGTGCCCGTTGATTTTCCAAGGCCATTAAAATTGCCCGCGCCTCACTATCACCAATCCAGATGGGGAGTGCTCGCCGTCCAGCACCGTCTTTGAGCAACACAATTGGTGTGCGGCGGTTAGTGGCATCGAGGGCAATCCCAGCAACAGTCATTTCAATCATGGCCACCTCAGCGAGCGCAATGGCGGTGCATTTCCTTCTATTATTAACATACAGTCCTTCTCACAAAGATGGCACACCCCCACCAGACTCCCTATGGGAGAAGTCATGGCGGGGCGACGCGAGACTCCACACCCTAGCAAAAGGCTGACAGACAACTGTCCATGAGCAGTGGCAACTAGAACTTTTTGACTTTTTGTTTTGACTTTTGGACACTTCCTTCTCGGTACACTAAAAGTACTGTTTTTACTATTTTTGGTATTTAGACGGCTATGATTGCTTCCCCAATCCCGATCTGCATTACGTTGGGTACGCGTCCGGAGGCAATCAAATTGGCACCGGTTATTCAAGTCTTGCAGCGATCGCCCCTGTTTGCCCCGTACGTTGTTCTCACTGGACAGCATCGCGAGATGGTGGATCAAGTGATGGCACTGTTTGACCTACGGGCAGATCGGGACTTAGCCATTATGCAGCCAAAGCAAACCCTGACTGAAATTACCTGCCGTGCCCTCCAAGGCCTTGAGCAACTCTACCAAGAACTCCTGCCCCGTCTTGTCTTGGTACAGGGGGATACAACAACGGCCTTTGCCGCTACCCTTGCCGCCTTTTATCAGCAAATCCCTGTCGGTCATGTGGAAGCGGGCTTACGCACTAACGATCTCTATCATCCCTATCCAGAAGAAGCCAACCGCCGTCTCATTTCCCAATTGGCGCAGTTGCATTTTGCCCCTACGGCACAAGCTGTCAAGAATCTTCAGGCCGCCGGGGTCACGGGTACGATTCACCTGACGGGCAATACTGTCATTGATGCTCTGCTGCAAGTGGCCGATCGCCAACCGGTGTGCCCTGTCCCCGGCCTTGACTGGGAACAATACCGTGTCCTCCTTGCCACCGTTCACCGTCGTGAAAACTGGGGTGCCCCCCTAGAAGACATTGCCAATGGCTTCCTGAGGATCTTAAACACCCTTCCCGATACTGCCTTACTCTTGCCCCTGCATCGCAATCCCACGGTGCGTGAACCCCTCAAAGCCTATTTGGGACACCATCCCCGTGTTTTTCTTACGGAGCCCTTGGACTATCCCACCCTGGTGGCGGCGATGAAGGGATCAACCCTCCTACTCACGGATTCCGGTGGCCTACAAGAGGAAGCCCCTAGTCTCGGCAAACCAGTACTGGTGTTGCGGGAAACCACTGAACGGCCGGAAGCGGTCACCGCTGGCACCGCTAAACTAGTGGGTACCTTTGCGGATAGGATTGCAGCAGCAGCAATTGAACTGCTGACGGATCCAGTGGCCTACAACCGTATGGCAACGGCGATTAATCCCTTTGGCGATGGTCATGCTAGCGATCGCATCCTTGAGATTGTGACCCAGTTTTTTGCCCAGCAGACCCAGTAGACAAAGTAAGGAGCAACCGTTCACTGAGGATAGCAATGACAATGTTCTGGGCAGGAATTTGGGTCACAGGTTGGCTGGGCTTGGTGCTGTTAATTGCAGAACTGATCCACGCTTGGTTTCCCAACGCCAAGGAATGGTCACGGAAAGTGGTTCACATTGGCGCAGGTCAAGTCATCCTGATTGCCTACGCCCTCGGGGTACCCACGAGTTGGGGAATTGTAGCCGCAGCAATCGCTGGTATAGTGACACTGCTGTCGTATCGCGTGCCGATCTTTCCCAGTATTAGTGGCGTGGGGCGACAAAGCTGGGGCACCTTTTTTTATGCGGTGAGTATTGGCACATTAATGGCGCTCTTTTGGAAGACGCTGCCGGAACTGGCGGTTCTGGGAATTTTAGTGATGGCTTGGGGCGATGGCTTGGCTGCCCTTGTGGGAATGAACTGGGGACGCCATCCCTTGCCGGTAACCAGTAAAAGCTGGGAAGGAACTCTGACAATGTTTTGGGTGAGTACTTTGGTCGCGGCCCTCTCCCTCATCCCCATTGCCGCTTTGGCGTCCCTCTGGATTGCCCCTTTAGTGGGTGTGGGTGCAACCCTCTTGGAACTGATTGCTTGGCGAGGGATTGATAATCTGACCGTTCCGATCGGTAGCGCTTTGCTTGCCTATGGGTTACTCAGTCTGAGTTCATTTTAGGCAGGGTCTTCTCGATAAACTGGCGAGCGATCGCGATCGCCTCCCCGTTAATTTCATGGGCCATCGGTAGGGCATGAAATGCTCCCTTCACTCCCGCAGTTTGCAGGGCCTGCCAACTGGCTTGGGCACTGGCAAAGGGCACCACAGGATCCGCTGTGCCATGGATCATCAGCACCGGCGGCGAGGTGGCTGTCACCCCTGGGGGGCGGACTAAATAGCCGCTAAAGACTAATAACCCCGCCAAGGGCAAGGTTAAGCCCACCGCCAATGTCAGGGCTCCCCCTTGGGAGAATCCCCCTAAAATTGTGCGACTGAGGTCAATGGGCAAGCTGGCAATCCACTCCCGCAGTGCCGCTTCGCTGGTGGCTAGATCCGTGGCTCGCTCATCGAGCAGTAATGAGCCACTGAGGGCATTGTGCTGACTCAGGTCATACCACATCCGCCCTTGAGTTACATAGGGATGGGGAAAGGGGGCTGCCGCTGCGTAGATCTGAGCGCGGGGAGCCAGCAACGGACCAAGGGAAATCAAGTCTGCGGCATTGGCCCCCCAACCGTGGAGCAACAGGAGGGTGTGATCTGCCGCGATCGGTGGATCGGGAAAGGCAAGAAATTCGAGGGTTGCCATACTAGACGGGGTTGAGTTCCCTGGCCGGCGCCGCCCCACCGGGATAGGTGAGACTCGATTCAATCATCTCCCGTCCCTCGGTACACACATAGTCAAAGAAGGCCTGGGCCACCACCGACAGTTGTTTGCCAGCGGGATAGACCAGATGCCAGTGCCGCTGAATCGGGAAATGTTCGACATCGAGAATCGTCAACTGGCTGGACTCGCGATCCAGGGCCAAGCAGTGGTGAGACAGGACAGAAATTCCCAAGCCACCGGCGATCGCCTGCTTAATGGACTCATTACTCCCCAGTTCAAGGCGGATATTAATTGGCACACCGTGCTCTGCAAAGAGCTTCTCCACAGCTTGGCGGGTGCCCGATCCCTGCTCCCGCATAATAAAGGGCTCTCCCGCCAGCTCTTGGATCGGGATTTTACTGCGGCCACTGAGGCGATGGTGACTGGGGGCAACCACCACTAAGGGATTATCCAAAAAGCGGTGGCACTCCACATCCACATTGTCTGGCGGGCAACTGGGGATATAGAGATCGTCCATATTACCTCGGATACGCTCCACCACCTGCTCGTGGTTGGTGACGGTCAACGCCACATCAATCCCTGGATAGCGCTGGCAAAAGGGCCCCAGCAGCCGAGGAATCACATATTTGGCCGTGGTAATCACACACAGCCGCAGGTGTCCCTGCTTGAGACCCTTGAGATTGGCAACGGCCATTTCAAAGCGCTCAAGGCGTTCAAAGATGTCTTGGCAGGTGGCCAGCAGTTCCTTGCCAGCTTCCGTGAGATAGAGCCGTTTGCCCACTTGCTCAAAGAGGGGCATACCAACGGCACGGGTCAACTGCTTCATTTGAATCGAGACGGTGGGCTGCGTCAGAAAGAGTTCCTCGGCAGCTCGGGTAAAACTGCCGTGGCGAGCAGTGACCTCAAAAACCTTAAGCTGATGTAGGGTTGCTTGTTTCAAACCCATTCTCCTTTCGTCAGCGATAGGGCTACATAGACGAAATTCTATCAAATTTCGTGCCACGATAACGAAATGTGAGGAATCTCAAGGCAAGAATGATGATCAAAGGGCACTTAAATCCGGTAGTGAGCGATCGCCTGCGGGGGGGAAAACACCTGTGGAACGAATGGCGGCGAATTTATCCTCAGCTTACTGTAGATTTCAGCGAAATGAATCTTACGGGTATGGATTTGCGGGGCTATGACCTGCGGGGCTGTAATCTCAGCGGTGCCTGTCTGCGGGAGGTGAACCTTGCCCAGGGAGATTTGCGCTTTGCCAATTTGCATGGAGCGGATCTGACGGCGGCTAACTTCAATGATGCGGATTGCCGAGGGGCGTTGTTCTTAAAAACTGTGGGCGATCGCGCCACTGCCCAGCGGGCAAATTTTCAACTGGCTAACTTGCAGTACGCCCGTTTTAGCTATGCCGATTTCTCCTGGGCCACCCTTGAGCAGGCGGATTGTCGCCACAGCCATTGGTGCGAAGCGGATCTCAGCCATGTCCGCGCGGCAGCTAGCGACTTTTCCTTTGCCCTGTTGATGGGTGCTAGCCTCAATGAAGCAACGCTGCGGTTTGCGCAATTGGTGCGGGCTTCCCTTGAGGGGGTTCAGGCCTATCGCTGCAACTTCTATGGGGCCAACTTAGCCTATGCGGGGCTGACGCGGGGGTATTTTTCCCACGCCCTTTTTGTGCGTGCCAACCTCAGTCATGCCATCTGTCGCTGGGCGAATTTTCGCCATGCCAATCTCCAGCAAAGCCAGTGTGAGCAAACGGACTTTCACTACAGCCTGTATGTTACCTAGGGGTTATCCTACATTTCTGACTGCAGGAGCGCCACCGCATAGGCAGCAATGCCCTCTTCACGTCCCACAGGCCCTAATTTTTCATTGGTGGTGGCTTTGATACTAATTTGGTCGCGATCAATCCCTAGGGTGGTTGCTAGGCGATCGCGCATCTGATCGAGGTAAGGTTTCAACTTCGGACGCTCCGCCACCACAACAGCATCGATATTGCCCACCTGCCAGCCCCGCTCGGCAATGAGCGCGGCCACTTTTGCCAGCAGCACTTGACTATCTGCCCCTGCCCACTGCGGATCACTGGGGGGAAAGTAATGACCAATATCCCCAAGGCTGAGGGCACCCAAGAGGGCATCCATAATTGCATGGGTGAGGACATCGGCATCGCTGTGTCCCAAGAGTCCGAAGGCGTGCTCTAGCCTGATGCCGCCTAAAATCAAGGGACGCTCCGGAATCAGCCGGTGAATGTCGTAACCATTGCCAATGCGGATCTTCATCACTGCTGCATCGGAAATAGAGAGGGGCGATCGCCGGCGCCACCGCCCTCTATTGTTACAGAGTCTTCTACCTTAGCCAACCTCGGATATTCAGATATTCACTTCACTGAGTTGGCGGCACATGTAGTCAAAGGGCTGTTCAACAATACTGGTGTCTTCAATGCCAGCAGCAGCCACGCGATCGCGCACAATCTCTTTCATGATTTGAATGCCGCGCACCGTTGGTCCAATGGGCACGCCAAGGGAGTTGTAGGTTTCCCGCAAACCTTCGAGGACACGCTCGTTGAGGACATCCACATCCCCGGCCACAATGGCATAGCTGGCATAGCGCAGGTAGTAGTCCATATCCCGTAGGCAGGTGGCGTAGCGGCGTGTGGTGTAGGCGTTGCCGCCGGGTTGAATCAGTTCCGGCTGCTCTGTAAAGAGGGCAGAAGCCGCTTCCTTAACGATGGCGGCGGCATTGGCATTGATCACTGCTGCCGCCTTCACCCGTGCCGCACCGGAATTAAAGTAGGAGCGTAACCTGTCAACAGCATCGCGATCGAGGTAGCGACCGGTGGAATCATAGTTTTTAATGAGTGTGGTGACGGCATCACGCATAGGTTTTTTTACTCCTAGAACTGGTAAAACTAGCGTCAACCCGAACGCCAGCCGAAGTTGTGCGGATCTAAAATCGTACTTAGCTTACCACGCTAGGGTTTCCCTGCCTTCGCTCCCGTTTACGGACTGTTGCGAACTATTACAAAAGTTCATAATTTTAGGGGTGCCCCACCAGGCGATCGCGCAAACGCTTAATTTGATCGCGGTAGCGGGCAGCCTCCTCAAAGGCCAATTCTTGGGCAGCCGCCTTCATTTTCGCCTCAAGGTCTTGGATCAGTTGGGGAATATCCTCTAGGCTGAGTTCCTGTAGGGCTTGGGAAGATAAGACGGACACTGACTCGGCGTTGAGGCGGCGAGACACATCCAAAAAGGCCAAGATGGCGTTACTGGTTTTCTTGACAATGGGCTGGGGGGTAATGCCGTGGGCTTGGTTGTAGGCCAGTTGAATGGCGCGGCGGCGCTCAGTTTCTTGGATGGCTTTTTGCATACTCTCTGTGAGGGTGTCTGCATAGAGAATCGCCTGTCCGCGTACGTGCCGCGCAGCGCGGCCAATGGTTTGAATGAGCGATCGCTCCGCCCGCAGGAAGCCTTCTTTATCCGCGTCAAGGATCGCCACCAGGGACACCTCCGGCAAATCTAATCCCTCCCGCAGCAGGTTTACCCCAATCAGGACATCAAAGTCCCCTTGGCGCAGGGCTTCGAGAATCTCAATACGCTCAATGGCATTGATTTCTGAGTGCAGATAGCGCACCCGTACCCCCCGCTCTTGGAAGTACTCAGTTAGATCCTCCGCCATCCGCTTCGTAAGGGTGGTCACCAGCACCCGCTCCTGGCGATCGCACCGCAAGCGAATCTCCCCATACAGATCATCCACTTGCCCTTGGGTGGGGCGGACAAAAATTTCTGGATCTACAACCCCCGTGGGACGAATAATTTGCTCCACTACCTGTGTGGACACCGCCAATTCCCAATCCCCAGGCGTGGCCGAAACAAAAATGCACTGCTGCACCTTCTGCCAGAATTCCTCCGGCTTCAGGGGGCGATTATCCGCCGCACTGGGCAAGCGAAAGCCGTGATCAATCAGCACTTTTTTGCGGGCTTGGTCGCCATTGTACATACCGCGAATCTGCGGCACCGTTACATGGGACTCATCCACCACCAAGAGCCAATCCTCAGGAAAATAATCAATTAAACACTCTGGCGGTTCCCCCGCTGCCCGACCTGCGAGATGGCGTGAGTAGTTTTCCACACCATTGCAGTAGCCCACTTGTCGCAGCATTTCCAAGTCATAGCGGGTACGTTGACTCAGACGCTGTGCCTCAAGGAGTTTATTTTGGGCTTCCAAGTTGGCCACCTGGGCTTGGAGTTCCGCTTCAATGGCAACGCAGGCTGCTTCCAGGCGTTCAGCAGGGGTGACAAAGTGCTTCGCGGGATAGATATTCAGGCGTTGCAGACTTTGCAAGGTTTCCCCCGTCAGCGGATCGACATAGCGAATCGCTTCAACTTCATCCCCAAAGAACTCAACGCGAATGATGCGATCCTCATAGGCAGGACCAATCTCAAGCACATCCCCTTTTACGCGGAAGCGCCCCCGCCCCAGTTCGACATCGTTGCGAGTGTATTGAATGGTTGCGAGCTGCCGCAGCAGTTGCCGCAGATCCGTTTCCTTGCCCACCTCGAGGGGAATCGCGGCCTTTAGGTACTCTGCGGGAATTCCCAAACCGTAGATGCAGCTAATCGAGGCCACCACAATCACATCCCGCCGTTCAAAGAGGGAGCGGGTGGCGGAGTGGCGCAACATATCAATTTCCTCATTGATAGAGGCACTTTTTTCGATGTAGGTATCGGTAACGGGAATGTAGGCCTCCGGTTGATAGTAGTCGTAGTAGGAGATAAAGTACTCAACAGCATTTTTTGGAAAGAATGAGCGCAGTTCATTGCACAGTTGCGCCGCCAGGGTTTTGTTGTGCGCCAAAACCAGGGTGGGGCGACCAAGGGCCTCGATAACGCGGGCGATCGTGTGGGTTTTGCCTGTACCCGTTGCTCCTAGCAGCGTTTGGAAGCGATGTCCTGCCTGTACCCCGGCAACCAGTTTTTGAATTGCTTGGGGTTGATCTCCCGTGGGTTCAAAGGGAGCATGAATACGGAAGGGAGTGCTGGTCATTGCCCAATTTCTCAAGAATTCTTTCCTAGTTTTTAGGGTAACGGAGCAACATAGGAGCGAGCCACCCGCAGTCTTTTTCAGGAGAGTTGCACAGGCTGGCAACGGTCAAACCCATTTCCCCGCCCATTCTAGAAAGTAGCCGTAAAATTTGGTATCCCAAGTAACAGTTTCTCGTGTATTGTAACAATTAATTGCGCTAAATCTAAAGAATTGGTAAAAGCTTTGGCCACCTCAAAATGTCGGCAGTATCGTAGGGAAGCAAGATACCTCCTAACTGCGTCTTTGGCCCTACCCGCTTGGCGTAGGGTCTCTTTTTGCGGGAATTTCGCTAGAATCTTGGAATTCCCTACTGTGACGGCCATGGCTGGTGAAGTCGTTGAAATTTTAAGTGCCGATGATTTACGGCGCACTGTAACGCGCTTAGCTTCCCAAGTGGTGGAAAAGGCTCGCGATGCCCTCGACAAGTTAGTGTTGCTAGGGATTCATACCCGTGGGGTTCCCCTTGCCAAGCTCCTAGGACAACACGTTGAACAACTGGAAGGCGTGAGCCTCCCCATTGGTGAGTTGGATATCACGTTTTATCGCGATGACTTGGATCGCATTGGACCGCGTACCCCCCGTCGGACCCTGATTCCAGTGGATCTCTCCGGGCGGATTGTGGTTTTGGTGGATGACGTTATCTTTAGTGGTCGCACGATTCGCTCTGCCCTCAATGCCGTCCATGATTACGGTCGCCCCAATGCCATTTGGTTATTGGTACTCATCGATCGCGGGCACCGAGAATTGCCGATTCACCCTGACTTTACTGGTAAAGTGCTGCCCACAGCTCGCGATGAAGTGGTCAAGGTCCTCTTGCAGGGGATTGATCAGCGAGATGGAGTAGAGCTGTGGAAACCCTTTTAATCTTGGGAAGACCATACAGGACAGTCAATGCCATTCATCTCAAAAAAGCATTCTTTCCAATGAAGGATACATGGCTATTCAATGCCAATAGTCTTGATTGAGCGTTATTTATAGAATCCGAGCAACTGTTTGATCCTGACTTTCCCACTGATTTGAACCCTGTTTGAGTTAATCTAAGATGCCACTGAATTGGCAACGCGCCCAAAAGTATCTCCAAAAGTTTGATTTTGGGTCTCTGTTTATTGAAGAACTGGGCTGGGATACAGTCGATCGCGCCACACCGCCCTTGGAGATTGACGGTCACGCTTTCGAGGTGGTGTCTATTTCCCAAAAATGGGGCTTTATTATCTATCTTTATTATTTATTGTCTATCAATGTATTAGGCCGAAAATTCCAGCGCGGTCAATTCGGGTGAAGCGCGATCGCCAACTGCTGGACGACAGCAAATCCCTTTTGTTGGTGTTTGGGGATGAGAGCAAAACACAACAGGAATGGCTGTGGCTAAAACCAGAACTGGGCAAGAGCGCCAAGGTGCGATCTTAATTCGTACTAGGTGGGCCAAAATCCTGATTCACTGTTGCAAAGAGGTATTGGCGGTGAACTTCAAGCAAAGAAGAGAACCTAACCCATGTGAATGTTGCCGAGAAGGTAAAACAAGGCTTTGATCTTGAAGGGCAGAAGTTAAGAGGCTAGAAAAAAGGGTCGTGGGTGCTCGATAGGGCATTGGCGCTTTGATTGGCAGTCAGAGCGACTCGTCACTGGGGATGTTAAGTTTCTTGTAGATTCCATACTTCTGATCGGGGCTATCAACGGAGAGGGGGGGATTCGAACCCCCGTTAGGTGTTACCCTAAACTTGATTTCGAGTCAAGCGCATTCAACCACTCTGCCACCTCTCCAGGGATCTCCAATCATAGCAAAGGTGAATGCCAAAGGGACACTGGGCGATCGCTCTCCCTGAGGGGAATTCTGGCGGCAAAGCCTTTTACCATAAAAGTATTCAGTCAACTTAAAACAACGACGGCATGAATATTAAACAGGGTTTTGTCGGCACCGTCGGGCAGACGCCGCTGATTCGCCTCAATTACTTTAGTGACCTGACGGGCTGTGAAATTCTTGGTAAAGCGGAGTTCCTCAACCCCGGTGGCTCCGTCAAGGATCGAGCTGCCCTCTACATTATTGAAGATGCTGAAAGAAAAGGCCTTCTCAAACCCGGCGGTACAGTGGTCGAGGGCACAGCTGGCAATACCGGCATTGGCCTAGCCCACATCTGCAATGCCAAGGGCTACAAGTGCCTGATTGTGATTCCTAATACCCAATCCCAAGAAAAAATTGACCTGTTGCGTACCCTAGGTGCCGAGGTGCGCCCTGTTCCTGCCGTGCCCTACAAAGACCCCAATAACTATGTGAAGCTCTCTGGCCGTATTGCTGCTGAGATGGAGAATGCCATCTGGGCGAACCAGTTCGATAACCTTGCCAATCGCCAAGCCCACTACGAAACCACTGGCCCTGAAATCTGGGAGCAGACCGATGGCCGAATTGATGCGTGGGTAGCAGCCACTGGCACGGGGGGCACCTATGCAGGTGTAGCCCTGTTTCTCAAGGAAAAAAATCCCGCCATTCGCACTGTGATTGCCGATCCTATGGGCAGTGCCATCTATAGCTATGTAAAAACGGGTACCCTCAGTAGCACAGGGAGTTCAATCACTGAAGGCATTGGCAATAGCCGCATTACAGCAAACTTAGCAGGCGCTCCCATCGATGATGCGATTCAAATTGAGGATCCAGAGTGCCTGGAAATCATTTATCAACTGCTGCACTACGATGGCCTTTTCATGGGGGGCTCCGTGGGCATTAATGTGGCGGCAGCGGTACGTCTAGCCAAGGAACTCGGCCCCGGCCACACAATTGTCACAGTGCTGTGCGATGGGGGTTCCCGCTATCAATCGCGGCTCTTCAACCCAGAGTGGCTGGCCAGTAAGGGGCTACGGGTGCCAGAGATTAAACCACATTAAGCCTTGGGAACAATGTCTAAAATCGAGGGGTCGAAAGGGGGCAAGTAGCCGCTAGGCGTGGGTGTGGACTTTACGCGAAGCATGGGCCGTGAAAAAACAACGTTGGTTTCTCCTCTTTGCCAGTTTGGTCTGTGGGGTGGCGATCGCCTGCCATCCCGTTGCGGTACAGGCACAACATCTCTGGCAGCGGTTGCTGTTGCAGGGAATTCAGGTCATCCAACTATCCAATATCTCGCCCCGCCAAGAGGTGGCTTTGGGGCAACAGATCCATGAGCAGATGCTACGGCAAGGGATGCGCCTGGTTCGGAATCCCGCTGCTCAAAACTATGTGAATAGCATTGGTACGCGCTTGGTCAATGTCGGCGAACGTCGAGGGTTGCCCTATCAATTTCACATCATTCAAGACCCCCAAGTAAATGCCTATGCGACGATGGGGGGCTTTGTCTATGTCACGACAGGGCTAGTGCTGCGGGCAGAAAATGAGGCGGAACTAGCCAGTGTCATTGCCCACGAAATTGGCCATATCGATCAGCGCCATGTGATTCGTCAACTGCAACAAATGGCGATCGCCCAGGGCTTAATGACAGCAGCAGGCTTGGATCGCGATCGCGGGCTACAAATAGCTATGGAACTAGCTTTTCGGCGTCCCCGCAGTCGTGAGCAGGAACTAGAAGCTGATCGCTATGGGTTGGGGCTATTGGTCCGCAGCAACTACGATCCACGGGCCATGGTGACCTTTCTCGGGAAGTTGCAACGGGAGGGAGGGGCACCGCCGACGATTTTGAGTACACACCCTGCTCCCCGCGATCGCCAGTTAATTGCCGAAAATTTAATCCGCTCTGGCCTCAGCAATGAATGCGTGGTTACCCCCCAACCCCTCTGTGGCACCGATACCTTGGCCTATCAGCAACAACTGCGTTTCTTTTAGTTTCAACTAACTGGCTAAAAGATTGCGCCAGCGGGCATAACGGCCCAAGGCTGTCAGTGGAAAGTGCTGCTGGTAGTAGTGGTACTTCAAGTAAAAGTGGCAGGGAAAGCCGGTGCCAGTGAAGTAATCCTCATGCCATGTGCCGTCTGGGCGCTGCGTCTCAAGAAGATAGGCAATTCCCTTTTCAATAGCCTCTGCGGCGTAGTCCCCCGTGGCATCGCCAGCGGCCAAAAGGCCAATAATGGCCCAAGCGGTTTGGGAAGCGGTGCTATCCCCTTGGCCCTTGAGGGAAGGGTCATTGTAGCTCCAGCAGGTTTCACCCCAGCCGCCATCGGCATTTTGACACTGCACCAACCACTCAGCGGCACGGCGAATACGCCAGCGATCGTAGGGAGGAGCCACAAGGGAGAGGGCCGCCAAAACCCCACTCGTGCCATAGAGGTAATTCACCCCCCAGCGGCCAAACCAACAGCCTTCCGGTTCCTGCTCATTGCGCAAGTAGGCAAGGGCGCGATCGAGGGCACCACTGTCAAAGGCCACCTGACACCGCCCCACCATCTCCAGCACCCGTGCCGTGACATCAGCAGTATTCGGGTCAATCATTGCCTTGAGATCGCCGTAGGGAATGGTATTTAGCCAATCTTGGTCGTTGTCCACATCAAAGGCCGCCCAGCCCCCCGGCCGACACTGCATTGAGGCAATCCAAGCGACTGCCCGCTCAAGGGCTCGCCGTTTTAGGTTTTCATCGGGCAGGGTCACGGCATGGAGGGCCATCACCACTACTGCGGTATCATCCACATCGGGGTAGAAGCGATTCTCAAATTCAAAGGCCCATCCCCCCGGCTGCCCCTTTTTGTTTTTTACGTGCCAGTCTCCATAGTCAAGGATTTGCTTGGAGAGCAGCCATTCGCCAGCTTTGACAAGGGCGGGATGATCGGGAGCAACACCTGAATCCACCATGGCTCGCATCACTAAGGCGGTATCCCAAACGGGAGAGACACAGGGCTGCACGCGATATTCAGTCTCTGTTTCAATGGCAAAACGATCCACTGCTGCCATCCCCCGCTGCACAATGGGGTCATCAACAGCATAGTCAAGGGCACGCAACGCCAATAGGGAGTTGAGCATTGCCGGAATAATGCCGCCCCAATCGCCACTGGGTTCTTGATGCTCCAGCACCCACTCCTCAGCAGCCTTGAGCCCCTGTTCTCTGAGGGGATCAATCTTCAGGGTTTCAAAGAGCTTGAAGAGGCGATCGAGGCCAATAAAAACATCACTCCAGTCGCCTTGGCGGGGCAGTTCCCAGACCACGTTTGCCCGCCCTTCGGCATAGAGTTCATCGAGGGTAATGGGCGGGTCCATCGCATAAACCGGCTTGCGATCCATGACAATCAACAGTGGCACCGTGCTGCTGCGTGCCCAACTGGACATTTCATAAATGGTGAAGGGGCTACCTTCTGGCAAAAGCATGATCCAAGAAGGCAGGGAGGGAATCCCCCGCCAGTCATAGCAGCCAATGAGGGCAAGGTGCAGTTTGGTAAAGATGCGGGTTTTGCTAATGCCACCGCGGACAAGGATAAATTGCCGTGCCCTCACCAAGGCCGGATCGGTTTCGGGAACGCCCAAGAGCCGCAGTCCCATGTAGGCCTCAACACTGGTGCTGAGATCACCACCATCGCCATAAAACAGTTCCCAACCGCCGTGATCTCGCTGCTGGTTGCGTAAATACTGTTCCACTTTGGCCAAGGGTAACCGCTGTTCGGTGCCCCAGATTTTGTGGAGCAGGATTACCTCGGCGGTCATGGTTACATTGGACTCCAATTCCGCCCACCAGTAGCCCTCGGCATATTGTTGCGAAAAGAGAAAGTCTTGGCTAGCGCGAATCGCCTGTTGAAGTTGCTTTGGGTCAATGGCCGTCGTAAGTGGAGTTGGCATAATCTCTCGGCTGTTAGACTCTTGGTTAGTTTAGCGGGGGCGATCGCTCCCTCGCAAGCGGCCTAGACTTGGGTTACAATCAAGGCTATGTCTGTGCGTCAACACCAACATCCTCTGATTCAGCGGCTCGCCGATCGCATTGAAGCGATTTGGCAGGCTTTCCTTCCCTTGGCACCCTACGCCCTGCCTGAAGATTTCGGTTATGTCGAGGGTAAACTGGAAGGGGAACGGCTAACGATTGAGAACCACTGCTACCAAGCCCCTCCCTTTCGCAAGCTCCACCTTGAATTGGCACGGGTAGGGGAGAGTTTGGACATTTTGCACTGCGTCATGTTTCCAGAGCCGCGCTACGACCTACCTATGTTTGGCTGCGATCTCGTCGGTGGCCGCGGGCAAATAAGTGCTGCGATTGTGGATCTTTCCCCTGTGACGGGTCAGTTGCCCGCGGCCTACACCGCCGCCTTAAGTGCTTTGCCGAAGCTCACCTTTAGTCAACCGCGTGAGTTGCCCCCTTGGGGGCATATCTTCTCGCCTTTTTGCATTTTTATTCGGCCACAGGGAGAAACGGAGGAACAGCAATTTCTAAATCGCATTGGTGAGTACCTCACCCTCCACTGCCAACTGAGCCAGCAGGCTGTACCTACGGATCAGCCAGAGGCTGTCATTGCCGGGCAGCAGCAGTACTGCCATCAGCAACAGCAAAACGACAAAACGCGCCGTGTGCTTGAAAAAGCCTTTGGCAGCGCTTGGGCAGAACGCTATATGACTACAGTTCTCTTTGACTTGCCCCCCGCTGCTTAGATCTCATTGAGGACTTTCTCCCCGATAAACCGCATCAGTCAGATTAAAAAACAAGGATACATTGGAATGGTGAGTCGCCCGTTGGTTATCCATACCTTAGAAAACCATTGATCCAATCTGACCAATCTGACAATGTGGCACTGGCACACCACTGACCTTGGGCGCTTTCTCACCTGCGATCTCTTGCAGCAGTTTCCCCACGGCTTTTTTACTCGCGATTGGCAAGGACAAGACCTCAGCACCCTCACCGCAGCCCTAGGAACAATAGCAACACCGCTGCGAACACAACAGGTGCATGGTCATCGCGTTGCTTTGGCAGCAGAAATTTTAGCCTGTGATCAGCGCTTGGAAGCTGATGCGCTTGTGGCCACAGAGCCTGAACAAGCCCTCTGGGTTTGTAGTGCCGACTGCGTACCCTTGCTGATTGCCGATGTCGCCAGTGGCCGAGTCGCAGCCATTCATGCGGGGTGGCGGGGGACAGCAAGCCAAATCTCTAGGGCCACGCTCCAGCAGATGCAGGCATTGGGCAGTCATCTTGCCAATTTACGGATTGCCATGGGGCCTGCTATTCGCGGTGAGGTCTATCAAGTGGGGCTGAATGTTGCCCGTGCCTTGGGGCAGACTATTCTTGAGGGGGTGACAGAAACCACTGAGCGCGATGATCTCTACCAGCGTTTCGCTGCCCTAGATGCAGAGGTTGTTTTTCTTGACGCTGATCCTCAGCGACTGCGGGTGGATGTGGCCCGCGTGAATCGCTTGCAATTGCTGCAATTGGGGCTAAAGGAGGAGCAAATTGCCCTGTGTCCCCACTGTACGTTTCGGGATGCTGAGTTCTTTTTCTCCTATCGCCGTGAACACCGCAAGCAGGTGCAGTGGTCGGGAATTGTCAGTCGGTTCGCTTAGGATGATTGGCGTTGCAACTGGAGAATCCATCGCGGGTGCTTGGCGCGATCGCCATCGCCAGCACCAAGACTTTCCTGCCCTAGTCTGTGTTCTTGGATTTACAGAGACGGCATTAATTCCCGGGATCTCGGCAGCGGGTCAAACCGCCAGCGATCGCCAAATCACCGCCTTGGCCGATGGTGAGTTCCTCCTGCGAGGCATTCAACCCCACTACCACTATGCCCTACCGCCCCTGGCGGCGGGTGCTTCCCCGGCCCTGATTAGTCGTGCCCTCATTGAGGCTTTGGCGTTGCCCCTTTACGTCTTTGATGCGGGTTTACCCCTACCGCGTTTGCCCGAGATGATTGATTTGGGGGGCACACCAGCTCGCTGCCTAACCACGGGTCAGGCGATGACAGCGCAAATGGTAGCGCACCTCTGGGAACAGGGATGGTCTTGGGGTGCCAAGCTCAGCAGCCAATATCCATGGCTAATCATTGCTGAATGCGTCGTGGCGGGCACAACCACTGCCCTTGCCCTCTGTGAAAGCCTGGGCATCCCCGCTCGCGATTGTGTCGGCAGTAGCCATCGCCAAAGCAACCATACCCAAAAGTGGTCACTCGTTCAAAAGGGGCTGGCCCATCTCCCTCCTAAGGCAAACCCCTTCACCTGTGTAGCGGCCATTGGCGATCCAATGCAGGTGGTGGTCGCTGCTATGGCCCTGCGGGCCAGTCAAACCTGTGGTGTTTTGCTGGCGGGGGGATCGCAAATGATCGCAGTCTATGCGTTTGGGCGGGCGATCGCCCAGTGGCGTCAGCTTCCTTGGCATCCAGAACAAATTGTGGTGGGCACAACTCGTTGGCTGATTGAAGACCAAACGGCTCAGATTCACCGCTTGGCTGAGCGTGTCCAGTGTCCACTCATTTACACTCAACTTGACTTCAGCTCATCCCGTCACTCTGCCCTGCGGGCCTATGAACAGGGATTTGTCAAGGAAGGCGTGGGTGCGGGGGGCTGTGCCATTGCTGGCCATTTACTGGCGGGTTGGAGCAATTCAGAAATGGTGGATATTGTTGACAGGTTGGGCGATCGCTGGGCTAAGGGGATGTAACCGCTTGAATTTATTTGGCAAAAGGGCAAATCTGCTGGGGGTTGAGCCCCTCGCCATTGCTCGGAAGGGGAAGATGGGTTTCGACCAGGAGGGCAGGATATTTGCCCTGATATTTTTTAGGGCCTTCATAGGTTGGCCAACTGGAGGGGGGCGATCAACCTAGCTATATCAGCAGCTTCGCTGGTGTGGTGAACTTGGAATCCCTGCTTGCGGGCCAATTCTAGGAAAACGGCCTCTACTTTGAGACCATGTTTAAGACTTTCGCTGTAACCGTCATACTGGCTTGGTCTCATTGGTCACTTGCTACTCCAGGGGGTTCACTCATGGCCAAGCGACAGGCGGCAAGACTGGCACTGCTGTACATCTGCTCTAGGGTGGCCATTAACTGTGCTACTTCACTGGAAACCTCGTGGGGAAAGGGGGGTAAGACTGAAAGCACCCCATGGGGTTGGCCACTGGGGACCAGCACCACTAACTCTGGAGGTAGGGGTTGGCGATATTGGCAAAAGCGAGCATCGGTTTTCGGCGGCTCATAGAGGGGTGGGGGGGTAGGCACCATCGAGGGGGTGGTCGCTGTTGCCCGATAGTGGCGCAGGCGTTGGAGAATCTCCTCTTTGGTTTTGCCCCGCAATTGAAAGAGTAGAAAGGGATCTTCGTTGAAGTACTGTCCCAACAAGTAATAGACCGCGCCAATATGTTTGCAGGGATTGACTGGGTCAGGACAAGTACAGCGGCTATGGATGTCAAATTTCGTAAAGGGAAATAAACTCAGTCCAGCTTGGGTAAAGACTTCTTCAATGCTGGGGGGCAGTTCACCCGCCAGGAGCTTCGCGGCATAGAAGGCTTTTTGTGCCATGCCGTCAATGGCATATTGCCACTGCTCTTCACTAAAGGCATCCAAATGCAGTTTGACGTGATAGGGGTCGGGAGCCGTGCCCTGCACTTGGGCATGAACTTGGTTGCCCTTGAACTCTAAGGTTAGGACTCGACCCTCCCGCACATAATTGCGTGCCCGCTCTAGGCGCCGTCGCCAGCCAAAGGACTCCAGGACACCTATCCAGCGTTCACTCCACCAATGTTGACGCCCCTGGGCACTGTCGCGATCGCTGGCAGCTACCTCAACGACGGGTTCAGAGGCTACCGTTGTTGCTGTTACATCAAGCGCTACAGGAGATGACTGCTGCTTTTGCTTTTGTTTAAGACTGGCAGCTTTGCGGGTAATTTTGAGAATCTGCGGCTGTTTCATGGGTCATATCCCCCAGCTATTCTTTCTATCATAGGTTGCTGGCCTAGAGGATGAGGTCAATGTCCCACGTGGTAATGTCCCAGGTTTGTATCACACACTCACTTCCTTGCCGGCGAATCAACCAAAGGTGGCGATCGCCCGTAAAGCCAAGGCCATCAATCTGCGGTTCACTGTCCGCCGTACCGACAATTTCGCCGCTGTGGGTCACTAAACTCAAACTATGGCGACCCGCCACCACATAGCCCCAAGGTGTGGCACAGAGAAATTGAGGACGAAACCGCAGCCCCAAGCGTTGAATCCGCCAAGGCCGCAAATGTAGGAGCATCAGTAGAGGTTGCTGCGGATGATCCTCAAACGCCGCTACTTGCCATGGTTGGTTATGGGCAGGGGTGAACAACGTCAAGTGGGCAGGCAGTTGGGTGTAGAGTCGCCAGTGTCCTCGGCGGTCAAAGAGTTGAAAATGAGTGATGGGATGGGCCGTTTCAGGATGTTGGGAGCGACTAATCACCGCGCCATAGCGACGATTGAGCAGGAGTGTATCGACCCACACCCGTCCCTGCCACCCACAGCAAAGTGTGCGCTCTCCTTGACCATTCAGTTGTTGGACATGCAGCCTCAATGTGCCAACATCACTATCAATCTCGGTTTCTGCACACCAGTAACCACTGGCATCAATGGCTAACCTGTTGTGGGTGGGCAGCAGACGACATCCTAGGGGAATCTGCTGCTCATCAATGCAGTAAAGCCGTGGGGGCAGCCCCTGGAGCCGCAGCCAAGCCCTCAACTGGCCACCATAGAGTTGAAGCGGTAGGGGTGGCAGCGGCCATTGACCGATCACTTCAGGCTGAGAATCCCTGCTTTGCCAAGCCCACAGGCGATCGCCCACCACCCCATAGAAACTTGTGGCCGTGCTGGCAACCGGTCGGGGCGGTCGCGGCAAAGAAAAACCTTGGGGTTCCCCCAGCCAAACCGCCGCCGGTGACCTAGAAAACAATAGAGGCTGCTCATGACACTCTGCTTCGATAATCTCGAGAGCGAGTTGCACAGCCATCGTCATTTCCGCTGCACTTTTATAGCGGCGCTGCGGTAATTTATCTAATGCCTTAGCAATAATGCTCCGCACCAGAAAGGGCAGTCCCTCGGGAAGGGTATAGGGGCGGCTGAGGTGGGCAGCCATGAGTTCAGCAGGGGTACCGTGGAAGGGGCGATCGCCAACAATCATTTCGTACATGAGGATCCCCACTGCATAGAGATCTGAAGCGGGTAGCGTCTGACCATAGAAACGCTCCGGTGCCATATAGGCAGGGGATCCGGTTTGACCGCTGCCCTTGACATCCTCAATTAGCCGCGCCACGCCAAAATCGGATACTTTTGCCTGCCAACCCGTAGCAGTTACCTCCAGCAGGATATTTTCCGGTTTGAGATCGCAGTGGAGAATGCCGCGATGATGGGCATAGGCCAAGGCTGCGAGAACATCCAGTGTGAGGCGCAAGGCGGTCGTCAGGGGTAAGGCCTGTTCTTGTTCTAAGAGCGATCGCAATGTCCCCCCAGCACAATAGTCCATCACCAAACTGCGTCTCACTTGGGGGCTATGGTGCAGGCGAATATAGTCAATTGCTTGACAGCCAACCACATGGGGATGCTGCAGCGTCAGGAGAAAATTCAACTCCCGTAAAAAGCCACGGGTCAACAATTGCTGCTCATTGAGTACCTTAATTGCGACCAGTGCCCCCGACTGGCGATGAACTGCCAAGTAGACCTGTCCGTACTGGCCCTGACCTGCAAGATCCACCAGCCGGTAACGCGAACTTAAAGCGGCATGCGCTGTGGCCAATCACCAGCCTCAACTCGTTCGTCAAAAAACAGCTCTCAATATGATTCGCGATCGCGGGCCTGTCAATGCAGGCTCAGGCGCAAAATAACTGCCCCCTAGGAGAAGAGGATTTCTAAGGGTAGTTCTTTATTGTCCTGTTCAATACTCCCCACTTCATGGATGCGCTTGGCCAGATCCCGTGCTCGCTGATAACTGCTAATATCCCCCTGTTCAAAGAACAGCTTCGCTGCTGTACGCAGATCCTCTACTGCTCCCTTGCGATCGCCCACCGTTGAGCGGGCCACACCGCGATTATGATAGGCCTTGGCATAGGTATCGTTGAGGCGAATCGCTTCTGTGTAATCGAGAATGGCTGCTTCGACATCCCCTAGACGCTGATGGGTCAGACCGCGGTTGTAGTAGGCCTTGGCATGGCTGGGATTCACTTGGATAACTTGGGTATTTTTCTCAATTTCCCGCAGGCAGTCAAGAACCTGTTCAATTTCTTTTTGCTCCGTGTCGAGAATGCGCGTGTAGTCATGGAGATGCTGTGCCCCTTGGTTGAGTTGCATCACCTGTTTTTGCACATCCTCAAGGCGATCGCGCACCTGAGCAAGGGCAAGGGCGAGGTGACCCAACTCTGACTGCTGCTGCCCTTGGGACGCCACCAGTTCAGCCATTTTGGCCTCCTGTTGTTGGCCAAAGACTTGGAACTGGTCAGCCAGTTTTTTACGGCTCACTAAGTTTAAACCCACCGCCAACGAAAGGGGCAAGGGGGCGATCGCGCTCAAAATTGTCTGTTGCGTCGCAGCAGCAGCCACAGATAAGACAACTGCTAACCCCGTTGCTCCCCATTCAAGGGGGCCTAGACCCCTACTAGCAGCTTGGGAATTGCGATGACGGTCTTCCATAATAGTGCCCTCTTGAGGATAAAAGTGACGTAGCGCCTTAGGCATCCGACGTATTGGCGAGGTATTCACTCACCTTAACTTGGGTATCTTTCAACTGGGTAATCATCGTGCGCGTAATCAGCTTACCTGCCTCCACCAAGACGCGGCCATCGAGGGGGTGCAAAATATCCTGCTCAGCCCGCCGCCCAATCAAAGACTCAATATCTTCTACTGCATTGATATACATCCCTGAGGGAAGCTCTACCACTACCCCCGGCCCCAGAACCCGTGCCTGACAGGCGAGGCGGGAAGTTGCATTTGCCGTCGTAATCACCTCAAGGGTGCGTTGCTCCCGCTTATTGATGGGGGAAAGACTCTCCATCCCCTCCTTGATATAGACATGGCAAGTGGCACACAACCCGCGCCCACCACACTCCTTGAGCACATGGAGTTCAGAGTCCAGGATAGCAGAGAGCAAATTGTCGTTGGTGTTAATTGTCGCTTCGCGCGAGATGGGTTCAAGCTTGACAACTTTGGCCACTGCTCTTTGCTCCTTATTAAAATGGTTAATGACGCATAGAGGGTTACTTTAGGATCATACTCAAGCGGCCTGAGCGCGACAGAGTCGCTCCATAATCGTGTTATGATTCTGCCCCTCTTGCAGCCAAGCCTTGGCCGGTTCAACGCGCTCGCGCAACCCCAAAACAAAGCAATTATTGGTTGCCCCTAGGGTTTCACAGGCGGTTTGCACACAGAGGAGATCGCGACCGGTCAATTGGCTAAAGAAGGATTCTAAAATCCCTGCTTCCGCAGCGCATTGGGGCTGACCCGTATTTTTGGGAGCCGCCGCCGCAAAGGGAGAATCCCACGTTGTCACCACCAAAAAGCCCTGCTGGTAGAAGCTCACATCGAGATCAATCCTGCCCCAACCGTGGGTCTTCCAGCATTCCTTGAGGCATTGGAGAAACTCCACCATTTCCATCTCCGCAAGGGGACGGCCATAGTACTCGCTCACCTCGGCCACAAAACGGCGGTAAAAGTTCTTGCCCCACCAGCGACCACAGTTGAATAGCACCACCCCAGTGGCCTGTCCTACTTCTTGATCGAGGCCCGCATAGATGGCTTGGAGGAAAATATCCGGCAGGGCAATCAGACGGGCACCTTTGCGGTTTTCAATGAGACCGGTTTCAAAATCCCCTTGCACATAGGCATCGGCAGCGTAGTAATTGCCGGGGATGACGGGCTCTTTGACCAAATCAGCAACGGAGATCATAGGACATCCTCATTCGTAGGCATGACACGCAATTTCAACAGTCACCTAGGCGTGGACAGAGACCACGGCTGGCAAGCCCACAAGGGTCACTTGCGCCTGATCCAATAGCGGCAACATCAAGTCCTGCTGAGCGTCAGTGAGCATTTCCTTGAGGCGGTCACTGAGAAGCTCATGGCAACTGCTCCATAGGGTTTGGGTTTGGTGGGCCTTGACCACTTCCGTGAGCCACTCTAGGAGTCGATGCTGCAAAAACTCCGGATTATTTAAGAGCATGGCCATGGCGGCATAGCGCAGGAGGGCGATCGCCTGACGCAAGACCTGCTCAAGGGTTTGGGGGGGTTCGGTGGGATATTGCTTTTGCAGGGCGTCAGCTACCGGCTGGAAGATTTCAATTTCATGATCCCGCAGAAATTCGTAGGTGCTCAACCGCTGCTGAAGCGACTCGATGTGGTGGCGAAAGACTTTGATGTCCACATTGCTCAGGTAGTTTTCTTCAGCTTTGTAGTAGAGATTCATTAACTCGGTGTGCATAGGGATCTCCTAAAACAGGTTTGATAAGTCTGAGAGGGTGACTTCGGGCTCTACGGGGACAGGGGGCGGGGCTGCCACGTTACTCACTTGGGCGATCAGGGGTTGGCCTGCCCAAGGAAGACTGGCACAGAAGTCTTTGACTGATAGGCGCCACAGGGACAAACTCGGCTCTAGGGAGATGGTTTGACCGCGATGGCCCTCCCAGTTGAGTTGGCGGAAGAAGGTTTCGACTGACCAAGCAGCCCAAGAGCTGGCTAGGGTAGCCAGTGGCGGCGGTGTGATTTCCGCGGCTAGGGCCGGCGAGCCGATGGGCAAGATCACGCCTACCCCTTCCCAGTTCAGGCGCCCAAAGAAGTCCCTGACGC
Organism: Thermosynechococcus sp. M3746_W2019_013; assembly: GCF_015296045.1. Lineage (NCBI taxonomy): Bacteria > Bacillati > Cyanobacteriota > Cyanophyceae > Acaryochloridales > Thermosynechococcaceae > Thermosynechococcus > Thermosynechococcus sp. M3746_W2019_013. Next base: position 101,426 of record NZ_DVDW01000027.1, read on the forward strand.
GGTAGCTCGGCCATTCCCCAGGGCTAGTGGGGGCGATCGCCCCTTTGACCTCAAGACCTAGCCAATTGACGCGCTGCCAAAATTCTGCCACTTTCAGTGATTGCCAGTTGAGAACCACTGTTTCTGTCACCGGCTGCTGGCGGATCAAGCCGAGCCAGTTCAGCTCCTCAAAGAATTCAGCAACGGCTTGCTGCTGCCAACTACCGTTTAGGCTTCTCATAAACCAATTCTCCACTGCGGAGCCGTTTTTCAATATCTTTGGCAGAGGCTCCTTCGTTCTGCCAGAAGGCAACCGCGTCAATGCGATCCTGCTTGCCTAAGACAAATTTGCAGTAGGTTTCACCCATGGCGTAGCACTGGATTTCAATACAACCGAGTTCTTTTTGAACCAAGCCGCTAAAGAAACCAGCAAATAGTCCTGCATAGAGGTGGCAAACTGGCCGTCCCACATCTCCTAGGGTGCGGGCCACTGCCGAATCAAAGATATTGATGAACATGAAGCCGTGTTTTTGCTCGCTGAGATCCACTTCCCAGTTCCCCCAGCCTTGGGTCGTGCAGGGCCACCACCACGCTTCGAGGACATAGGGAAGCCGCATTTGCTTGATCCCCTGCTCATAGCCATATTCCCTGGGAAACCACTCTGCAAAAAACTGAGCATCGCGCCGGCCCCATTCTTCGCCAATTTTGTACATAACGACACTGGAAGCAGGTCCCACTTCCTCTTCCAGACCTTCAATGAGACCAATGATAAAATCTTCGGTCACCAGGAGGTTGCGGGCATTGTTCCAATCCGTGTAGGTACCGCGATCGCTATCGAAGTGAAAGAAGTCCCAAAAAGCGTAGTGATGGTGGCGTTTCGGGTATTTTTTGCGCAGGAGATGGTCAACACCGTAGCGATCGCCAGCGGCGGCTTGGGGTGGGGAACTGGTCATGGTCATAGGGGACTCCATCAAATAGCGTCAGGAATATCACAAAGACACTGGAAAACTCAAGTCAAAAAGACATAGAAGCAATCATTGAGCAAAAAGCAACTTAGATGAGAAATACGTAATGATTCAAAATAAGGCACCGAATTCCACCCTCCCCTACCCCAGCATTGCTGCTGCTTAAATCATGACCGATCTATCTTTTTGTGGGCAGTTGTTCTTAATTGAATTTAGTAATTCCGTTACCACCCTTAATGTTTAATCTAGGTGGGTCGTTTTGAGGCTTGCTTCCGTAGAAATACGGATTTAGAGGGGTTGAATCTGACCTACAACTATAAAAAAGTATAAAGTCTTATGAAGATGAACATAGGGGCACTAACGTTTCAACAAAAAATTTATTGGCTAGTGAAGCAAATTCCCCTAGGGCGTGTGGCTACCTATGGCCAAATTGCCGCCCTGTGCGGCTGGCCTCGCCATGGGCGCTATGTGGGCTATGCCCTCTATCGGCTGGCACCCAATTCTGACATTCCATGGCACCGCGTGGTCAATGCTCAAGGCAAAATTTCCTATGGGCCCCAACGCCGCGGCACGGATGAATTGCAGCGCTGGCGCCTAGAGGTAGAGGGGATTGTTTTTGAGGGGGGCGATCGCATTAACTTGCGGCGCTACCAATGGCAGCCCCCCACAATGGTGTATCAACCGGTGTATCAACCGTTGATTTGGTCAGAGGGGGCAGCAACAGACTCTGCAAAAGCGGGATAAGAATAGGCAGTATATCAGCAGTCTATCAATTGTCCCTTGTTACCATATCCCTTAGTGCTGCGCCTGTAATCTGCCATGACGGTTGCCTATTTTGACTGCCCTGCTGGTGTGGCTGGGGATATGTGCTTGGGTGCCCTCCTTGATCTGGGGGTTCCCCTTGACTATCTTCAAAGCCAATTAGCGAAGTTAGGGATTGCCGATGAGTTTGAGTTGACCACGGAAACGGTACAGCGCAAAGGACAGCGGGGCCTAAAGGCACAGGTACATCTGCGCGATCGCCCCTCCCACCACTATCGCCATTGGCCGGAGATTGCCGACCAAATCCGCGCTGCCCATCTCCCCGATCGCGCCCGCGACTGGAGCCTTAAGGTTTTTGAAGCCTTGGCCATTGCTGAGGGTGCCGTGCATGGCATTGAGCCAGAAAAAGTGCATTTCCATGAAGTGGGGGCCGTGGATGCCCTTGTGGATATTGTCGGCACCTGCTTGGGGTTGGATTACCTCGATGTGAGTCACATTTACTGCTCGGCCCTACCCACTGGGGGCGGAATGGTCAAAGCGGCCCATGGTCAGCTGCCAGTTCCTGTGCCTGCTGTTCTGCAACTGTGCCAAACCTATCAAGTGCCCCTCTACAGCAATGGCATTGAAAAAGAACTAGTCACGCCTACGGGAGCTGCTCTTGTTTGTGCCCTCAGTGAGGGATTTGGTGCGCCGCCAGCAATGACATTGAAACGGGTGGGCTTAGGCGCCGGCACTCAAGAGCTGCCCCTACCCAATCTATTGCGCCTCTGGTTGGGAACGCCGCCGAATTCAGCAGAAACAGGCACCGCAAAAACGATTGTGGAACTGCAAACCCAACTGGATGACATGCCCCCCCAAGCCCTTAGCTATGCCTGTGAACAACTCTATGCCGTCGGTGCCATTGAGGTCTTTTGTCAGCCGATAACGATGAAAAAATCGCGCTTGGGAGTGTTGGTTACGGTACTGTGTCCCCCCAGTGCAGAGGCCGCCTGTGTGCAGACGCTCTTCCGTGAAACCACAACCCTGGGGCTACGGCGTCAAGTACAGGAGCGCTATGTTCTAGAGCGGCAAATGCAGGAAATCCCAACCTCCTTTGGAAAAGTGCGGGTGAAAGTAGCGGCGCACCAAGGACAGCGGATCAATGTCCAGCCGGAATACGAAGACTGTGCCGCCCTTGCTCGTCAACATCAGCAACCTTGGCAGATGGTCTATCAAGAGGCTTTGGCAGTGGCACTGCAACTGTGGCCCTTAGGCTAGCTTCGGTTTAATAAAGACAATGGCCTGCTTCCAAATAATTGTGGGTTGATCATAGTGATCGACAACGCAGAGGCAATTCGTATCCTGCCAGCGCACTTTGCCAACCACAAGATCGCTGGTGCTGAGCTTGACTTCAACCTCGGTGCTATCTTTAATGAAGGTCTGTACTTGGCGAATGCTAGGCAGTGCCGTGTTAAATTCATCCGTCATTGGTTTCCCCTCTCTTACTTTTTCAATTCTATGAGCCTATCTTTTCAGAAGTACCAAGGGTTAGGTAACGATTTCCTTCTCATTGATAATCGCCATCAGGAAGAGCTGCTTTTAAGTCCGGAACAAGCCCAATACTGGTGCGATCGCCACTTCGGCGTGGGTGCGGATGGGGTCATTTTTTTACTGCGGGGAACTGGAGAAAGTGATTACCGCATGCGGATGTACAACGCTGATGGCTCAGTGGCGGAAATGTGCGGCAATGGCATTCGCTGTTTGGCCAAGTTCATTTTTGCCCTTGAGGGTCGCTCCGGCGGTGAAATTGTGCGCTACCGCATTGACACCCTTGCCGGTCTGATTGTGCCGGAGGTACAAGCGGATGGTCAGGTCACCGTGGATATGGGCAAACCCCAACTTTTGGCGCAGCAGATTCCCACCACCTTGGCAGCCGCAGATCAAAAAGTGATTGATGTTCCCCTCACGGTGGGCGATCGCCAGTGGTTGGTGACATGCGTGAGTATGGGCAATCCCCACTGCGTCACCTTTGTGGAGGATGTAGCTGCCCTGGATTTAGCTGTGATTGGTCCCCAGTTTGAGCATCACCCCGCTTTTCCCCAGCGCACCAATACTGAGTTTGTGCAAGTCCTAGGGAGCGATCGCCTGCGGATGCGCGTCTGGGAACGGGGAGCCGGTATGACCCTTGCCTGTGGAACGGGAGCCTGTGCCACCCTAGTCGCTGCTGTTTTGACTGGTTGCCTGAGTCCTGGGGGCGATCAAGCCCAAGCCACGGTTGAACTGCCAGGGGGCAATCTCCAGATTCGCTGGGATTTGCCTAGCCAACATCTGTATATGACTGGGCCTGCCCTTGCAGTCTTTAGCGGTACCTTGCCCTAGGTGAGCTATGACCCGTCGGCGGCAACTGTGGTATTACCCTCTTTTTCAGATTCCCCTCATTCTCTTAATAGGCTGTGTCCTCCTGGCGCTACTCTTCTCGCTGTTGAATTGGGGACGCCCCAGTGTCGCCGTTGTTCTCTCCCTTGATCTCAGCGGCAGTACGTTTGGCAATAGTCCATTGCAATTTAATCAACCACAAACCGTCATGGCCCAACAGGTGCTCGCTGCCAAGCTCTACATACAACGCAACCAACGGCATCTCGCCACCCCCAATGAAGTCATGATCCACGGCTTTGGCCGCAATGTGGTGTTTCTTACGCCCCGGTTTGAGACCCATAGTGATCTGCTACTCACCCAACTAGATCAAGCCCTCAATCGCAGTGATTTGTTAGCGCAGGTGGATCCGACGGCCAAAAATCTTTCGGGGGCGATCGCCATCGCCACCCAACAACTGCAACAGATTCCCAATCGCTGCCGCGAAGTGCTCCTCATTACTGATGGTGCAGCCCCTGTGGACGCGGGTGTGGTTGCCAATGCCCGTCAGCAACGGGTGAAAATCAATGCCATTGTCGTGGGTGATCATGCGCCGCAACTAGCTGCAGCCACCGAAGCCACGGGTGGGCAATACCGCTCTGCCCCTGTCGCCCTTCTTGAGGAACTGGTGGGTCAAACCTTTTTTGAAAGCTTCAATCGCAACACCCGCTGGCCAATCTTTTGGGGTGGAATGGCCATCGTCTGTTTCATGTGGCTCTTGGTCTTGCCCTTGGATCGCTGGGTGTTGCAGGGGTGGTTGCATTTACCCATGAATCGGGCGGGTCAAATTGCCTTGCTCAATGCCCTTTTCTGGACTGTGGCGATTCCCATGATTCTCTGGCGATTTCCGGGCTGGCCCTTTGTGCAAACCTGTTGAGGAGCAAGGAGGCGCCAGTATGAAGCGTTGGTGGTGGTTCTTGGTGTGCATGGTTGCCCTAGGACTGATGTTGGACGGTACCCCAGGGAATTGGGAGTCCTTGGCGGGCACCCCAAACCTGACGCGCCAGAATATCCAATTACCACCAGCGGTTTACTATCCGTTGCCTCCGTCCCTAGCTGAGATTCCTAGGAAAGGCGAAGATTATTTTGATGAAGTCCAACCGGTGGAAGTGGGCTATTTACTGTGGACTCGGTTCCCAGTCACCGTTGCCATTGAACCCCCCCGGTGGGATCCAAACCATGTGTGGCAAGCAGCCGCGGCCCAGGCAGTAGCGGAGTGGTCAACCTATTTGCCCTTAGAAATTGTTGATCCCAGCCGCCCTGCCAATATTCGCCTCCTCTCGCAGCGACCCACAGATCAAAATAACCGCCGCGCCCGCTTTGCTGAAACCAGCTATGAACTCTTTGTGGATAGCCAAGGGGTACTGCGCCATCGCTGCCGTGTCGTGGTGCGCCCTACCCAAGCTGCTAAGTTTGTTCTTGGGGCGCTGCGCCATGAACTGGGTCATGCCCTTGGCATTTGGGGACATAGCCCCCTACCCACTGATGCCCTCTATTTTGCCCAGGTAGCAGACCCGCCTCCGATTTCGCAGCGGGATGTGAATACCCTGCGGCGGGTCTATGAGCAACCCACCCGGTTGGGACAGCGACTACCAGAATGGACGCCCCATGGATGAATCCTTGATCCTTTGGGGCATCCTATTGACGCTGACGGCTCTAGGGCTATGGCTAGAGCATCGCTTTCGCTGGGCAGCACGGTTGGGGTCTTCGCTGATCATTCTGATTTTGGCGGCCGTCTGCGCCAATGTTGGTATTCTTCCCCAGCAATCTGCGGTCTATGACACAATCTACGACACCATTACCTCGTTGGCGATCGTCTGGCTACTGCTGCTGGTGAATTTACAGGATGTGGGGCGCCTGGGGCGATCGGCCCTGTTGGCCTTTGGCCTTGCCAGTTTTGGAACCTTGGTGGGTGCGCTCCTTGCCAGTGTCCTGTTCCATAGTCGGTTTCTGGGGGATACCCCCCGCTTGGCGGGAAGTTTGGCAGCCAGCTATATTGGCGGCAGCCTTAACTTTGTGGGGGTTGGGCGTGCCCTTAACCTTTCGGATTTGCTCTTTAGTGCGGCCACGACGGCAGATAACTTGCTCACAGCCATTTGGCTGGCAACCACGCTGAGTCTGCCTTCGCTGTTGGCACGCTTTTATCCCCCCCAGGAGGAGGGGGAAGCGGTTACCGTAACCTCCCTGCCCACCGCCTCAGCGATCGCTCCCCTAGATTTAGGGATTCTCCTCAGCTTGGCCGTGGCTGTCTTGGTACTGTCAAGGGCACTGCATCGGTTTTGGCCGCTCATTCCCACCCTTGTCTGGCTCACCACCCTCAGCTTGGCATTGGCGCAATTTCAGTGGATCCGCTATCTGCGGGGGATGGGGGCTTTGGGGATGTTTGGCCTGAATCTTTTTTTTACGGTGATTGGTGCTGGTACCCATGTGCCATCCCTAATTCCGGTGGGAATGGAAATGATTCTCTTTACCACTGTGATTGTTTTTACCCATGGTCTCGTCACCTTTGGCCTTGGGGTCCTCCTGAAGTTGGATGTAGAACTGTTGGCTCTTGCCTCCCAAGCGGCTGTTGGCGGGCCTACCACTGCCGTTGCCCAAGCCACTGGTCGGCATCGGCCCCAACTGCTGGGTGTAGGGATTACGTTGGGATTGCTGGGATACGCGATCGCCAACTATTTGGGATTGGCGCTTGCCCAAGTTCTGGGCTGGATTGGCCTAGGGTAAGCTGACAAGAACAAACAAACTGAGTTCCAAGCGGGTCAAGAGGGCTTGCAGTTGCTGCCGTGCCACCCTTGGTTCAATGGGTTCGAGTGTGACGGGGTCAAGGGGTGCCAAGCATTGATAGCGATCGCACAAGTCCGGAAAAGCCAAGGGGTGATCAAACAGGGGCAATAGGGTTGCCAGGCCGAGGGGATCCACATAGACAGGGGTGGGACTAGAAAAGGACATAAACGTACCCAGATCAACAATCATCCGATCATTGAGGTACCCTAGCCATTTTTCCTTGATTGCCTCCGTACACAGTTGCGGATGTAGATGAACCGTACTTTGATCCCACTGCTCCTCCGACCATTCCCCCAAGTCGGCTACGGTGGCGCGGGGTTGCGGACTACACCAAAAATCCAAGAGGCGATGCACCGGATGCAGAAGGTCGTACATCTCCAACTGCACGGACTGCGGCACATCGGGTAGGCTCAAGGCCAAAAAGGTGGGCAGGTTTTCTGGGTCTTTGAAGAGATCCACCAGATTCCAGTGGCGCCAGTTGACCATGGAAATAAATTCTAGACCCGCTGCTTCTAGGTATTGAAACAGCTGGGGAATGGTGCTGCCTTTATCTGCCACCAGTAGATGATTTGCCAAGAGGGTCTCATTGCTCTCTTGCTGTTCGTAGTGGGGGTTCCAGGTTCGGGCTTTGAGATCCACACCATCCTTGAGTTCTTTCATGATGTCGCGGACGATGTCTATTTCCATTTCTTCGGGATTCTCGTCCATCAAGCCCATCAGCTTAAAGAGATTTTGGGCACGAAAGAAGGGGAAGCGCTGCAGCGCACTGTGGAGATTACTGCGGAGAATGCCATCGGGCTTAAGGACACTTTTGAGGGCATTGAGGCCTTCAACAGGGTCAGGCAGCAAATATAACACTTCATCGCAATTGATGTAGTCAAACTGCTCGCCCCAACTGGGCAAATCCAAAATCGAGCGCACCTCAAAGTAAACGTTATCAAAGTGATGGAACTTGAGCCGCTCCGCCGCCAACTTCACAGATTCAGGGGATAGATCAATACCCACAATTTCCGCACCGGGGTTGGCGATCGCCAGGACTAAGGACTTATAGCCCGTGCCACAGCCGGCATCGAGAATCCGCTTACCCTTGGTCTGTGGCACCCGATGATCCCGCACATAAAAGGGGGTCACTAAATCGTGGACAAAAAGAACGTTCGGGTCATCCTTGGGAGTTTTGTCAATGGCCACACGGGGATAGGGACCATAGTCAAACTGGCGGCGAATTTTCTCTAGATCATCCGTAGCAGCCATCCCTCTCTCCCAAGCAGTTGGTTTCTCTGTCAAATTGATACTACAAGAGTGCTGGCACTGGAGATAGGTGCGTAGAAAGTTTTAACGCCCTCTGGGGAATTGACAATCGGTCGGCAGGGGGAGGAGGAGACCTGCCATAAACCGTAGCACCAGACGCTTGAGGGGGGAAACGGTTCGCAACAGCCACAGCCCGCAGCGGCGCACCGCCACCAAAGGCCACCATGTATTGGAAAACAGACGGTTAAGGAAGTCGGTAAAGGCAAGGGTCAAGACATTTTGCCACCAGCGTTGGCGGTGAAATTGCATGAGGTGTCGGCGATCGCCAATTTCCTCAAGGGGGGTAGCCAAAATCTGCTGTGCCAGATTCCACACATCCCGCAGTCCCAAATTGAGTCCTTGTCCCCCCACGGGATGGCAGCGGTGGGCTGCATCGCCAATGACCACAAAGCGATCCGCCGCGTAGGAGTTGACTTGCATGAATTGGGCTGGAAAGACAAAGCGATCGCTCACAGCCGTAATCTCCGCCATCTGGGGATCAAGATAGGGCTGAAGTGTTGCTAAAAAGCTGCGATCGTCGAGGGCCGCAACGGCTTCCGCCTCTGGGTGGGGCAGTGTCCAAACCACTCGATAGCGATTCTGCGGTAGGGGTAGCACTCCCATTGGTCCTGTTGGCCAAAAGCGCTCGTAGGCAATCACAGGTTGGGGATGGGCAACCTCGAGGGTGGCAACCACACAGGACTGAGGATATTTCCATCCCTTGGGTTCAATGCCCATCTGCTGCCGTAGGGGAGACTTGCCACCCTCTGCGGCGACCACTAAACGGGCTGCCAAGTGAGCCACCTTGGGTTGGGTAGGGTCACCAGAAATCAGGGTCAACTGAGCGCGATCGCCCTGCACTTCGTTGGTCACTACCCGCCACGGGCAGTAGAACGTGACATTGCTGGCAGACTGTACAACGCTCTGAAGGGTCTCGGCGATCGCTGCGTGCTCACCCACATAACCAATGGCTTCCGTGCCCAGATCCGCTGGGGAAAAGTTAACCATCAAGGGGAACCGTTCATCGGAGAGTTGCACCACCTCAAAGGGCTGCACATGGGGCATGAGCTTATCCCACACCCCTATTTCCTCAAAGAAGTAACGAGACACTTGGTGGAGGGCGTAGGCTTGACCCTTGGTGTTTTCCCGCCTGTAGGGAGTTGCCTCAATGAGGGCGATCGCTAGACCACTGTTGCGTAGCGCACAGGCCAGACTTAGACCCACAATCCCGGCACCAACAATCGCCACATCCACGGCGGGCAGCTCTTGAGCAGAAGCGACCAGGGACGGTTCTGAGGGGGCAAAGGCCGATGTCATCACCATTTTGATTTGGGCACAAAAAACACATGCCCCTTTATTCTAAGAAATCTGCAAGATTGCCGGAAATGTACAGCAATGGCAGACTAGGGGCAGAGCAATTGCATCACTATTCCTATGACCCCAGAAGCTGAGATTCATCGTCTGCTTGATCTCATGCCGGCGTCGGCACGGATGCGCTGTAAGTTGGTTTCTCGACCGCAACAAAGCCAAGTCCTGCGCTATCAGCCCCCTCTTCCTTGGGGCGATCGCCCAATTGAAATTAACTTTCGCCTGTGGCAGCATCTCGATCCCCCAGAGCGCGATCTGTTACTGCTGCGGGCAGTGGCTTGGTTTAACACCACGGGTTTGATCAAACTTGACCTCTACCAAGGACTAACGGTGGCCGGCTTACTGGGTACCCTCTTCCAGGCAATCCAAGCAGACCCCATTGGTATTTTGGTGGCGGGGGGGCTAACCACCTTTGCGGGGCTGCAAGTGTGGCAAAATACGCGGGGAATTCCCGTGGAGGTGGCGGCCGATCGCCAGGCCCTGCTCTTGGCTCAACGGCGCGGCTACAGTGAACAAGAGGCTGCCAAAGCGCTCCTTTCAGGTATCTCTCGGGTAGCAGAGTTGGAACGCCGTCCCGTTCTTGATGTCACTGAACTGATTCGCTGCCAAAACCTGCGCCAGTTGGCGGGTGAGTCTGAAGTCAAAGTTCCCGTTTAGGGCACTTGCAGACTTTGCCAGTACAAAAAGCCTGCCTGTACCACCCCAATTAAAAAGCCAAGAATGCCCCCCAAGCGGACAATAGCTTGCAACTCACTGCGAACAATGCCCTGAATTGCTAGTTCGAGATTTTCTGGTGAGGTGGCCTTGACCCGATCCACAATCACCCGATCTAAATCCAAAATCGGAATCGCCCGCTCAATGATCAGTTCCATATCCCGTTCCAGATAGCGATCGAGCACCAAAGCCAATTCATCGCTGACCACTTCCAAGGAGGCACCCAGACTCGCCGAATCTCGCAGTCGCCGCAAAATACTCAGGGAAATCGTTTCCCACTCCACCGTTTGACTGACCGTTTCAATGACGCTAGAGCCCTGCTCTTGGATATAACTGCGCACCGTCTGCCGAAACAGTTGCCGTAGCTCCCGCACCGTACCGAGGGGCAAACTTTGCAGGGTAATATTTTGCAGGGCTTCCACCAAGCGTTGCCGCAGTGCCAATGCCGTAATCAATTCTCCGAGGCGGCGGTTACAGGCTTCCCGTTCATTGAGACAATACTCCCGCAGACGAATCAAAGTATTGCGCACTCCCACAAGATTAGCCACGACCCAATAGGTGCCACTGGTATTTTGCCGTAGTTCTTGATCGAGGACATTAATCGTGCGATCGGTGAGAAAGTCAATTATCGCCAGTCGTAGGCGATCGGGGGGCAGCATGACCGACAGCAGCCAATCCGCTAGTTTCTCCGCCTGTTCATCATTCAGTTGCAGCTCCACCAATACCTGATCAAACAATTGATTGAGTTGCGGCTCCAAAAAATCTTCCCGCCGCGACCACACCTTAATCAAACGGGGCAAGGCACTGCCAAAAAAATCCCGCAGAATATTCGCCAAAACTTGGGCCGATCGCTGTTCACTTTGAGCCTGAATTTGGCTAAGACTTGTTTGGAGGAGCCAATGGATGACCGCCTTCACCCGTTGCACTTGCAACAGCCGCCGCGCTAAGTTTTGCAGCTCCTCCGGCGTTAAGAGGGAACCCAGAATGGCATCGGCAATTCGACGGGCCAGCCGCTCCTGATTGCGGGGGATGAGACCAGGAGTAAAGGGGAGTTGCTTGCCGCCTACATAAACTGGCTTGTAGGGGCGAAAGAGCATTGTAATTGCTAAATCATTCGTAAAGTAGCCGATGACCCCCCCCGCCAACGGTGGTACAAGCAATGTCCAATAGCTAATCTCTGCCAATGCTGGCCTTCGCCTCCTCTGTTTGCTGACAACTTTTTTCTAGGCAATGCACAGGCGCAAAATAGCCACAGCCATCTTGGTGCCGGATTATCCCCGCCTTTTCCTAAGGGGCTGTGGCTATCACCGCTGTTGGTTATCTTGGTCATACGCCCTTAAGCCCTTAAAAGTTTACAGCCGACGAATGGCATCAATCAGAACTTCTGGCGGTTGCACTCCTTCCCAGCGCTGTACTTCACGGCCTCGGTGGAAAAGAATCAATGTGGGCAGGGCCTGAACGTGGTATTGGCTCGACAGTTGAGGATAGCGCTCAGAATCAATTTTGACCAGCTCGACCTCGGATTTCAAATGTTTCTTGACCTGCTCTAAGATAGGAGCCATCATTCGGCAAGGGCCACACCAGTCGGCATAAAAGTCAACCAAGAGGGGCTTATCCGTTGTGGCTAGGAGATCGCTAAAGCTACTAAATTGACGTGTGGTTGCCATAGTCAATTCCGATCAAGACTCTACCCTCATCATAGACACAGGGCAGAAAAACTAGCGAAAGGATGGCTGCCCCAGTCTGAATAGGCGGGAAAAAGGCGCTATTGTTGAGGTTGAGCGCTCTGTTGTGATTGCTGCTGGATGCTCGTTACTGCTTCTACCTCTCGTCCCAGTCGCTGGCTGCTGTTTCGCCGTATTAGCCAAATTGTGGGAGTACTGGGGCAATTTGGTAGTCAACTGCTGTGGGACTATACTTGGCGGCGGAGTCATCGCACTCAATCCCAACGGGCCCGTTGGCTCGTACAGCAATTATTGGTCTTGGGACCGACGTTTATTAAAATTGGTCAATTTCTCTCGACGCGATTTGATCTGTTGCCCCCCGCCTATATTGAGGCCCTGAGGAAACTACAGGATCAGGTGCCTCCCTTTGACTCGCGGCGGGCGATCGCCCTGATTGAGCAGCATTTGGGGCAATCCCTTGGGGATCTCTACGCCACATTTGATCCAAAACCCCTTGCAGCGGCCAGTCTCGGCCAAGTCCATCGGGCAAGGCTCCATAGTGGTGAAGAGGTGGTTGTGAAGGTGCAACGCCCACAACTGGAGGCGCAACTGTATCTGGACTATCTGGCCATTGGTGAACTCATTCGCTGGGCCGATCGCTGGCTGCCCTTTCTTCGTCCCTATGCCCTCCAAGAGATCTATGAGGAGTTTTTTAGTATTCTGCTGCGGGAAATTGATTACATTCAAGAGGGGCAAAATGCCGATCGCTTTCGTGCCAACTTTGCTCAAGACCCCTATATCCGTGTTCCTAAAGTCTATTGGACCCATACCTGCCACTATGTCTTGACGATGGAGTATCTCCCCGGCATTCGCATTGACAATCGAGCCGCGATCGAAGCCTTTGGCTTAAATCCCCAGATGATTAACCAGCGGGGAATTTGTTGCTATCTCAAGCAGTTATTGATTGATGGCTTCTTCCACGCTGATCCGCATCCGGGGAACTTGGCCGTGACCAAAGAGGGTGATCTCATCTTCTATGACTACGGCATGATGACGGAAGTGCCGGCCCTGAATCAGCAGCAGATGGTGCAAACATTTTTTGCCGTGCTACAAAAGGATAGCGATCGCGTGATTGCTGCCTTGATGGAACTGGGTCTGTTGATGCCTGTCACTGATAGAGTTCCCCTACAACGGATTATGCAATTGATTCTAGATCGATTTACCGAACGCCCGGTGGATTTAGCCGCCTTTAGAGAACTGCAACAGGATGTCTATGCCCTGTTTGAGCAGCAACCCTTTCGCCTACCGGCAAAGATGACCTACATTCTCAAGTCCCTCACAACCCTCGATGGAATTGCCCGCAGTTTAGACCCTGAGTACAACCTAAGTGCTGCTGCCCAGCCCTTTGTTAAGGAATTGATGCGTCATTCACGGCCGGGCTGGCGAGAATTGATTCATCAAACCCAAACCCTAATCAACCAGCGACTACAGCAGCCCAGTCGGGTTGAAGTGCGGCTGCAACAGTTAGAGGATCGCTTGGCTCGCGGCGAACTCCAAGTCTCTGTGCGTCATCCGACGATGGAGCGGCAACTGCGGCGGATAGAGAGTTTGTTGATCTGTTTGGTTTATCTGGGGTTGGCTGGTTTTACCCTCTTGGCGGGGGCAATGTTGTGGTCCGCCAAGGCCCCGGGGGGAGCGATCGCCCTCTTTACAGTAGCCGCACTGGCAGGCTTGGCGCTGGTGCGCAGTTGGCTTCGCTTTCTCTGGTTATGCCGCTGGCAATAGGTGCACGACAGTGAACTACGATGATTCCTTGAGGGCGCGGCGAAAGCCCAAGGCAATCAGGATATTAGCTAATGTCAGAAAAAATTCTGCTCCCCCGTGCAGCCCATCTACATTGGCTAGGGTTGTGCCATAGACGCTTTGGGCATAGAGGCCCGCTGGAATGGTGACGGCGACAAAGACCAGTGTCCCATAAAAGCCAATAAGGGCTAAACGGGGTGTGTGGGGGTTGCGGGTCATGAAGTACAAAAACCCCAAATAGGGAAACAGTGAGAGGGCAAAAAAGGCATTCGTGAGCATTAGCGGCGTACCAGCTTCTTGCTCATTTTCCGCAGTCGAATCGATTGGGGCGTTACCTCCACCAGTTCATCGGGGCCAATGTACTCTAGGGCCCGCTCTAGGCTCATTTCCACGGGTGCTTGCAGTTGCACCAGTTCATCCCCCGTTGAGGAGCGGAAGTTGGTGAGTTGTTTGGTTTTGCAGACATTAATTTCAAGGTCTTGGGGACGGTTGTGCTCACCGACAATCATACCCCTATAGACTTTGGTGCCAGGGGTAATGAAAAAGACACCGCGATCTTCGGCATTTTTTAGGGCATAGAAGGTGGCTGTGCCCTCCTCAAAGGCAATTAAGACGCCATTGCGTCGGGTGCTGATCTCCCCTGCCAAAGGACGATAGTCCAAAAAGCTGTGGTTCATAATCCCTTCGCCGCGCGTTAGGCGCATAAACTCGCCCCGGAAACCAATGAGACCCCGCGCTGGGATCACAAACTCCAGTTGAGTCCGACCATTACCTCCCACCTGCATATCCTGCATTTCACCGCGTCGCTGGCCAAGGCGCTCAATACAGCCGCCAACGGCTTCATCGGGAACGTCGAGCACTAAGCATTCATAGGGTTCGCAAGGCTGACCATTGACTTCGCGGTAGATCACCTGTGGCTGGGAAACTTGGAATTCATAGCCTTCGCGGCGCATGGTTTCAATGAGAATGCCAAGGTGCAATTCACCCCGACCAGAAACGGCAAAGCGATCGGGGGAGTCGGTTTCTTCGACCCGTAGAGCCACATTGGTTTCCAGTTCCCGAAAGAGGCGATCGCGCAATTGCCGCGAGGTCACAAAGGTTCCCTCCTGACCGGCAAAGGGGGAGTCGTTGACAGCAAAGGTCATTTGCAAGGTCGGTTCATCCACCTTGATCAGGGGTAGGGCTTGGGGGTTGTTGGGGTCGGTAACGGTTTCGCCAATGTTGGCATCACTAAAGCCCGCGATCGCCACAATATTGCCGGCACTGGCTGTGTCTAATTCAATTCGCTTGAGTCCCTCAAAGCCCAAGAGTTTGGTAATCTTTGCCTTGACAATTTGGCCATTATCCTTGACTAAGGCGGCCTGCTGCCCCACTTGGATGGTGCCATTGTGAATCTTGCCAATAACAATCCGCCCTAGGTACTCGGAATAATCCAAGGTTGTCACCTGAAGTTGCAGCGGCGCATCGGGGTTGCCCACTGGCGGTGGAATATGGCGGACAATGGCTTCAAAGAGGGGCTGCATATCCTTGCCCTCTTCGTCTAGATCTGTTTTTGCGTAGCCCGCCAACCCCGAAGCAAAAAGATAAGGAAACTCACACTGATCGTCATCTGCCCCCAGCTCAATGAATAGGTCCAACACCTTATCGATGGCTTTGTAGGGTTCCGCCTGGGGCCGGTCAATTTTATTCACAACCACAATGGGTCGCAGACCTTTCTCAAGGGCTTTTTTTAGAACAAACCGCGTTTGGGGCATCGGCCCTTCGTTCGCATCCACAATCAGCAGACAACCTTCCACCATGCCGAGGACACGCTCCACTTCACCACCAAAATCGGCGTGGCCGGGGGTATCGACAATGTTAATCGTCAATTCTTTGTAGCGAACCGCAGTATTTTTGGCCAGAATCGTAATGCCGCGTTCGCGCTCCAGATCATTGGAGTCCATGACGCACTCGGGAATATCTTCCCCTTCGCGAAAGGTACCCGACTGGCGCAGTAGGGCATCCACGAGGGTGGTTTTGCCGTGGTCAACGTGGGCGATAATGGCAACATTACGAATCGGCAGACTCATAGGTTCTTCTTGAAAGTTTCGTAATACAAAATTGACAAAATTGACAAAATTGAGGAGTGTGACAAACTGTTACAATCGTAGCGCAGTTTGGGAAGGAAACTGAGCCAGAGGCTGCTTGCGATCGCCAGCGGTGTTGATCTTGGCTGCGCCAAGTCTGTCACCAGGCCGCTTTCGGAGACGACTGCTTTGGCAATTGCACCCTTGGTGAGCTCAGTTGGCAGAAAACTGAGGCAGTTGAATTTTCCTTAGCTCCTTTGTCTGAATCCCGCTTTGGCGGGAAGGCAAGGACTTTCTTGTCCCTGAATTGACCTACTTGGTTTTGCCTAGATGGGCCGGGCTGGATTCGAACCAGCGTAGGCGTAGCCAACGGATTTACAGTCCGCCCCCATTAACCACTCGGGCACCGACCCTTTCATCGCGATTCTTTAATATATCACATAAGGGGGAAGGCTTGGTATTGCCCTTTTGAGAAAACAATTCCCTACTCGTCGAGGGTGTAGCTTTGCAGGGTTTCTAGGGGCTGTACTTTGAGGAGGCGTTCGGCACGGCGAATCTCGCTGTCATTCCCTTGAATCAAGATCAGGTATTTGCCGCGCTGCAATCGCTTTTCAAAGGGGATGCCGGACTTACCCGTAATTACCACTTGGAGGCCGCCGCCTACGGTGAGACTGCCCAAAGCGCCAGCGATCGCCCCAAAGATGCCCCCCAAAAGACTATTGTTTAGGCGATCCAGCATGGGCAGAATGTCAATTTGAGTTGCTTGGTTAAAGGTAAAACCAGCAAAGAAGCCAAAGGGAACCAGCCAGGTCAACATCCGTTGCATTTGCTGGCGGGCGACTTGAAATGGATCAGTCAGTCCCAACTCTGACCACTGTTTGTAGCCTCGCCCCAAGAGGGCTACTTTTTCCATGGGGAAACCGTCCTTTTCAAGCTGGGTGTAAACGGCCTCGGCCTGGAGGCGATCGCCCAGTGTCGCTACCAAGTAGTTTTTCATAGCGATAGGATGAAGGAAATCTTTTGCTTGCCTGCAAAGCGATGCTGCCCCCATTGTCCCACTTTCGCCGCACCTTTGCTGATCTGGGTCTGATTGTCGTGGCCAGTACCCTGGCCAGCACGGTTGTGATTGGGATTCGTCAAATGGGTTGGCTACAACCGCTGGAATTGGGTGCCTACGATCGCCTGATGCAATTGCGCCCTATGCCGGGCCCGGATCCACGACTATTGGTGGTAGCAGTCACCGAAGCCGATATTCAACGTTACCGCTCCCTATCGTTGCCGGATCAGCTCTATGCTCAAGCCCTACAAAAACTCCTCAAACATCAACCCCGTGCCATTGGCTTGGATATTTACCGCGATTTTCCCGTGCCGCCGGGGCATGAGGCGCTAAACCGCCTTTGGCTAAGTTCCGATCGCCTCTTTGCTGTCACAAAACTGGGGAATGCCACCCACGCGACCATTCGCCCGCCGGCTGCCCTCAGTACCGATCAGGTGGGATTTAATGATGTGACGGTTGATGCCGGTGGCATTGTCCGTCGCAGTTTGTTGTTTTTGCCCGACGACCAGGGGAATACGCTCTACTCTTTCTCATTGCGGCTGGCGCTGCGGTATCTAGCGGATGAGGGGATTGAGCCTCGCGGCAGTGATGCGGATCCCCATGTCATGCAGTTGGGGAAGAGCATTTTCACACCCCTGCAACCCAATGATGGCGGTTATGTAGGAGCGGACACGGCGGGCTATCAGGTGATGCTAAACTATCGCGGTGATCAGCGGGCGGTGACATGGGTGCCCCTTGAAGATGTGCTGACAGAACGAGTGGCACCAGAATTGATTCGCGATCGCGTGGTTCTCATTGGCAACATTGCCGAAAGTGGCAAAGATTTTTTCTATACGCCCTTTAGTTCCGGCCTGCGGGACAATCAGCGCATGGCGGGGGTATTTATCCATGCTCAAATGGTGGGGCAATTCATTGATGCGGGTTTGGGCGATCGCGCCGTCATTTGGTTTTGGCCCGACAGTATCGAGAATGTTTGGATTGTGCTTTGGGCATTGATTGGCGGGATCCTTGCTTGGCGAGTGCGCCATCCTCTAGCCTTAGCGACGGCAGTGGCAGCAGCTCTACTGCTGCTTTTGCTCACCTGTTATGGCCTATTTCTTAAGTTGGGCTGGGTTCCCCTTGTGCCGCCGGCATTAACACTCCTGCTTAGCAGTGGGGGAGTTGTTACCTACACCGCCCAACAAGCTCAACAACAACGGCAAATGGTGATGCGCCTCCTTGGCCAAAGTATCTCCCCCGAAATTGCTGCCACCCTATGGGAACAGCGAGATCAACTCCTTAAGGACGGCAAGTTACCCGGCCAACGTCTGATTGCCACGCTCCTTTTTACCGACTTAAAGGGTTTCAGTACCATTTCTGAAACAATGGAGCCGGAGGAGCTTTTTAACTGGCTGAATGCCTATCTGGAAAAAGTCGCAGATGTGGTGCAAAGCTACCACGGTGTGATTAATAAGTTCACCGGTGATGGCATTATGGCGGTGTTTGGCGTGCCCATTAAACGGACAAGCCGTGAAGGAATTGCCATTGATGCCCGCAATGCCGTGGATTGTGCCTTGGCCTTGGGACAACTACTCGAGGAGCTAAACCGCGAATGGGCTGCCCAAGGGCTACCGCAGGTGATGATGCGGGCGGGGATTTATACCGGTCCGATTGTTGTTGGCAGTCTCGGTAGTAAAAATCGCCTAGAGTACGGTGTTATTGGCGACAGTGTGAATACAGCCTCCCGCCTTGAAAGTGTGGATAAGCACCGCCAACCCAGTCCCTGTCGGATTTTAGTGGCCGAAGAAACCTTGCAGTACCTCGGCGATCGCTACGAAGTCGAAGCATGGGGACCTTTGGAACTCAAGGGAAAAGAGCGCAAAATCAAAGTCTTTCGCATTCTGGGTGTACGCAATGGGCTGGCCCTTGGTCCTAACCAACCCACGGCAATCGAACTGGAAATTTAGTGCCCGCAAGGGAGGGAGCTGCTCAACTATCAGAAATATAAGAGGGCTGACCCCCCATCTGCTGGCAACGGTGGGCGCGATCGCGCATGGGCCTAAAACCGAAAACCCAGACCAAGGCGAACTAGTGGCGATCCGGCACTCGAGAAACTGGCGCCAGCATCAATGACAATTGGACCTGCTTGATGGGCCATGGCCACCCCTACAGCACTATAGCCGCTATAGGAACCAAAACCAATGTTAAATGTTGTTTCACCAGAGCGCGCCGGCACAATGGGCAATAGGGCAGCCGCAGAAGCAATACCCGCAAAAGCTTCGCCCCGTAATTGATTAACTTGCGCATCGGTATAGGCATTGGCGGCTCCTAGGGCCACTGCTCCCATACCATCAACATAGGCTTTGTTGACGGCATCGGTGGGTAAAATGGGGGTAGCGACATTGGTAATCCGACGTTCAGCACCAGGGGCACCCACCGAAACGGTATTTGCTGCGGTGGTAACGGAGCCGGCACCAATGGCCACACTATTAGGATGAAGAGCCTGGGATGATGGGCCGAGGGCGATCGCGTTATTAGCATTGGTTGCGGCATTATTACCGATAGCGATCGCGCCCACGCCAGCAGGATTTGCCCCATTTCCCAAGGCAATGTTTCCACAGGTTACCGTTGCACCCGTAATCGAGCAAATACCGGTGGCAAATAGTTGATTAATGAGCGCAGAAAGCTGGCTGCCATTAATTGCATCAGTACTTGTTGGTGCAATGATACCAGGAGCAACATTAACTACTTTTCGCTCTTGGCCAAGAGCACCAACAGAAACTGTATTGGGTTGGTTGGCCACTGAACCGGCACCAATGGCCACACTGTTGGGAGCAGTGACTTGGGCATTTCGACCAATGGCAATTCCATCCACAGCGCCGGCGGAAGCTGTGGAGCCTATAGCGATACTGTTATTGGAATTTGCAACACTTTGATTGCCTAT